>JAATVN010000092.1 GCA_014523595.1 Nitrososphaerales archaeon TH5888
TCAGATATTCTTGTAGGATGGCATCATGTGGTTCGTGTGGGATGAAAATTAACGGGATTCCTAGATTGGCCTGTTACACTAAAATCTCCGAATTGGATACATCAACGATTGAATGTGGGCCCTTACCAAATTTTCCCATAATAAGAGATCTGGTTACTGATTTCTCGCTTTTCTTTAACCATCATAAAGAAATGCAACCTTACATTCAGAGCAAAGATAATTCTGAAAATGATACTGAAAAAAAGACATTTTCATTTTACCAATCACCAGAAGATGTAGATAAATATCTTCAATTCTCGTACTGTATAAAATGCGGATTATGTTATTCTGCATGTCCAACCGTCGGTACGGATTTGAGATTTCCTGGTCCTCAAGCTTTGGCACAACTATACAGATATTATGCGGACACAAGGGATGAATCAAAGAACAGGTTGAACATAGTCGATGACAGACATGGGATATGGAGATGTCACTTTGCAGGATCGTGCAGCAAAGTATGTCCAAAAGGTGTAGACCCGGCCTTGGGTATTCAGTTGCTAAGGTCCTACATGCTAGGTATTTCAAAAAATAACAAAGAGCCGGCAAAAAAAATTGAAATAATAACGGACAAAGAAGAAAATAATGACAATAATAGTTAGTTTAGATTTTTAGCCTGGGCGAACTATTTTGACGGTAATTTACTTTCATTTACTTGCTTGTTTATGGCATCAGCCATAAAGTGATTGCTTACATTTACCTTCGATTCCGTTACGCCCTGAATCTTGTAGACATTATCCCGTATATCTTGAGCAATCTTAAAACCAAATATTGCAGGACAAAAAGGGCTTGTCAGGTGCAAGTCTATTTTTACCTTTCTTTCTTCGATATCTACTTTATCTATAAGTTCTAATTCCATGATGGAAACTCCAATTTCTGGGTCTACAATCTTTGTGAGTTCTTCAAATATTGACTTTCGTAATTGTTGAATTTCCTGACTCATATATGTAGTGAATTTATTTTTATACTATATAACTATTGATTTTATTGTCCCTAATCAAGATAATGGGCCACAAAAAATCAATATCATATATATCAATAAATAAGTCTAGCAGTAGTTTGTTTTCATCATGTATAGATCAAGACACAAACAAGATCTTGATAGACGTGCATTGAATTTCCTGTCGTCAATTGACATTGATGATAAAATTCTCTATTATGATATCTTGTGTACCAAAGCACATGTGATAATGCTTCATGATATTCGCTTATTAAGTAAGGACGAACTTGTAGAAATTGTAAATGAGCTAGATCATATCCTGCGCCACCCAGAAAAACTGGCAAAAGAAGGATTTGAAGATATTCATGAAGCGCTTGAAGCTCAATTAATTAGAAAAATTGGAGTTGATGTAGGAGGTAAAGTCCAAACAGGAAGATCAAGAAACGATCAGGTAATAACAGATATTAGAATCAAAGCAAGAGACGATTTAATTGATATTATATTTCAGCTGAATAATCTCGTCAGATTACTATTACAAAAATCCGAAGAAAATTTGAATTCAATAATGCCTCTTTACACCCATCTACAACAGGCCCAGATTGGAAACTTTGCCCACTATTTGCTGGCATATTCTGAAAGCTTGATGCGAGAAATAGATAGAATGTTTTCATTATACAATAGGATAAATCAATCTCCACTGGGTGCGGGTCCTATAGGAGGATCGATTTTTCCAATTGATAGAAAGATGACTGCAAAACTATTGGGCTTTGATAATTTAATATCAAATACAATAGATGCGACTTCTTCAAGAGATTTCATGATTGAGTTTGTATCAGATATATCTTCAATAATGATAACATTAAGTAGAATTGCTGAGGACATGATAATTTGGTCTTCGCAAGAATTTGGATTCATAGAAATTCATGACAAGCATGCATCAACTTCTAGTGCCATGCCACAAAAGAAAAACCCCGATCCATTGGAGTTGATAAGATCAAAAACCGCGATTGTAATCGGAAACCTTACAAGTATTTTGACAATTCTCAAATCACTACCTTCCGGGTACAGCAGAGATTTACAGGATACCAAGGTTCCATTTTGGACCTCGGTTGACATAGTCTCCTCGTCATTGGAGATAGTAGATGACGTTATTGCTTCTCTTATAGTGAACAAAGATGTCATGGCCAAAGCATCAAACACTAGTTATGCAATAGCTCTTGACATAGCTGAAGTACTAGTTATGAATCACAAGATCCCTTTCAGAATTGCCCACAAATTAGTAGGAGCGCTCGTTAACACAGCGATGAACAAGAAAGATGGCAAATCTTTGAAGTATTTGTCCAATTCAGACATTAGTGAAGTTTTAGAAAAGATGAAAATAAAGATGCCTCCCGGTAAACTATTTCAAATTATTGAGAATAGTAGTCCTCAAAAGTCGATAGCAAACCGCCGTTCTGAAGGTTCTCCGGCTCCACAGAAACAGATCAAGACCATAAAAAACTACAGATTGCTCTTGGAAAAATACTTTTACGAGGTAGGGAAAAAGAAAAAGAATGTTGATAGTTCTAAAGATAACATAACAAATACAATAAATCTGATAAAGACCAAACCTAGTTCTCAACAATAGTACTACTAATTCTGATACTAATCTAATGCATGCTATGGCATGCTATGATAATCGTTACTATTCATGTGACATTCATACTTAATCTAGTAGTAATACATTGAAAAACTTGAAGAAAATATGGCTTGAAGATAATAAGTTCTAATATAAAATATCATAGATTAACCAAGTAAACTAGCGAGGAGTGATTTTTGTACATGGAGTCTATTCTCTGCCTCGTCCCACACGACAGATTTTTTTCCATCTATTACATCCGACGTTACTTCCTGCCCGCGTCTTGCAGGCAAACAATGCAAGAAAATTGCATCGTCTTTTGAGTAACTCATGAGCTTTCCGTTTACTTGATACTTTGGAATAAAAGTAGATTTTCTTTTCTCGTCTTCTTTTTCCTTTCCAATAGAGACAAACGTATCTGTAACTACAACATCTGCATTCTTTACTGCATCAATTGGTTCCCGTACTATAGTAAACTTAGAGTTTTTTAATTTTGATTCTTTGGTTACTACATCAAGTATTTGTTGTGGAGGCTCGTAGCTTTGGGGAATGGCAGCATTGATATTAATTCCCATTTTTGCACATCCGATTAAAAGGTCATTGCAGACATTATTGCCATCCCCAACCCAAGCTAGTGTTAAATCTTCAAAGCTCTTTTTGTGTTCTAGAATAGTCATAAGGTCGGCCAAAATCTGACATGGATGATATAAATCAGATAGGCCATTAATTACAGGAATCTTACAATTTTGTACCAATTCTAGTATTGTGTTATGTGAGTAAACTCTTGCCACCAGACAATCTACGTATAATGAGATTGTTCTAGCAGTATCTTCAATAGATTCACCTCTAGATAGCTGAAGATCATTGGAATTTAGATAGATTGTATTACCTCCCAGTTGAAACATGGCAGTTTCAAAGCTCAAGCGCGTCCTAGTGGATGGTTTTTCAAACATTAGTGCAAGCGTCTTCCCAGATAACGACTGATTGCTACTGTTCCCATCTTTATTCTTCTTAAACTCAATTGCATGTTCAATTAAATTTAGAATTTCTTCAACAGTCAAATCCTCTATACTAGTGAGATATTTCTTACTTAATGAGATCATTTATATCATCATCAGTCAAATAAACAACTCCATCTTTTTCCTTTCCATCTTCAGATTCAGATTTAGTCTTAGTTTCCTTCTTATTCTTTTCTTTTTTAGTTTCAATATTATCAATTGTATTCTGTTTACCATTATCAGTATCCTTTTCGTCTTTATCTTTATTATCTTTAAAGAACTTGTTGAAAAATGACCCGCCCTTTGATTTTGGTTCATTAATCTCCACATTTGATTCCATTTTCTCTTTCTCTGGATTATGATTTAATTGGCCATCAATCAACTTCTGATTATCTTTAATATGTTTTGATTCTGCTTCTAATACTGGCGACATTGATAGTTTCTTGGTCTCCATCAATTTATCAACATCGTTAGCTGACGTTGCCTGTTTAGCAGTATCGGATTGTGGCTCCACACTTGGAATCTCAATTACAGATTCTTTTTTGCCAATATCAACAATGGAAGATATTCCGTCTAGTGTCAGGTCTTTACTAGTTTTTTCATACACTCTATCTTTGAAAATAGAATCAAGAAATCTGTCATGATCAAATTCTTCCAAATCTCCATATCCCTGTCCTATTCCAAGATATAAGATAGGCTTATGTGTCAGATAAGCAATTGAAATGGCTGCACCACCTTTGGAGTCAGCATCACTTTTTGTTAATATCGAACCATCATACTTTGTATATTGAAAAAATTCTCGAGCTTGGTTAACAGTATCGTTCCCCGCCAGAGAGTCACCAACAAATATTTTCATATCAGGTTTTGTAACTCGGATTATCTTACTAACTTCCTCCATTAAATTCTTTGAAGTTTGCATTCTCCCAGCGGTATCGATCAATACAACATCAATGTAATTCTTTTTTGCATGTTCTAATGCATCTCTTGCAACTGCCGACGGATCAGCGCCATACCTTTGTGAGATTACCTTAACATTAAGATTGTTACCATGATGCGTTATCTGTTCTATAGCGCCTGCTCTGTGTGTATCTGCAGCTGCCAGAACAACCGAAATTCCTCGATCCCTTAACAATTTACAAAATTTTGCAATAGTGGTAGTTTTTCCTGTACCATTGATACCAAGAAAGATAATAGAATACGGACCAGCTTTTGATTTTTTCTTTTCCAAAATAGTTTGAATAATATCTGTCTTAGTGTTAGTCGACAAGAATAACTCGTGTAAAAAAGAGTATAATTTTGTCGTGATTACCTCATCGGAATTTTCGTTCCTTTCGCGCTTCAAATCCAACATTTCTGTTTTTATTTTGGATGTCATTTCATCAACAATTTCATGAGCTACATCATTTTCCATAAGACTTATCTGCAATTCGTCCAGAATAGACTCAATATCCTTTTTAGAAAATGATTTTTGACCAAGATTCTTTGTGGTTTCAGAAAATATTTTTCTTAATTTTTCAAACAAACGGAGTGCAATCCTGCCTCTTATGAATTTTGAGCTCTTTGGGATTTTTGCATTTCAGAATTTACCTCATTTTGGAGTTGATTCATACGAATTGCAATCTGCTCTTTTTGCGATTGTAATTGTTTTAATGCCAGATCAAATTCCTTAATTTTTAACTCGATGTAATTTTTTGCATTTTCCTTAGACTTTTCAATATTAACGCCTGAGCCTACATTAACAAGCAGATTTCTTACTTGTGGAACTGTGACCTTGAGATATACGCCAATCCCTATCGGGACGAGAGATTCCTCCTGATTAGTAGAAGACAATTCTCGAATTGCCTCTGAAGCCAGATGTGCCTCTGTTATAAGTCTGGTTACTGTGGATTCCTTTGTTAAAATGTCATTCATGTAAGCTTCTAGTATTTTTGATTGCTGGAGCATCTCACTGATTTTTTGCTCAGCTGAAATTTGGTCTTTAGAATTTTCTCTAGAGGTCATCTTATTACTACATTTTGTGAGTAAAAAACGGGCATATAACTTTGACTAAAAAGTGAGTCATTCATGAAGACTTTTAGATCGTGTTTATCACAGAAAATTTAGGATCAAGTTTTACCCTTCTTTGAAATTATGTAGAATCCATGAGCAGAAATCAAGAAGGCGGCCAAAGACATCTTTGTTGCAAAGACCAGATTCCATGGTGTTTGAGGGTTTGGATACGGAATACTAATGCTATCCAAATTAATGCTTCCACCTAATGCATTGACTGTTATCATAGAACTCCATACGACAAAATTGTAGACAAATTCATACAGTGAAACAACTACTATCGCCAAAATGATTAGCTGGAGTATTGAGCGGAGAGCCGGCGAAACCTCCTTTACTTTGTCACCACCTAATTTGGTAACACAGTACCATGCTATAACTGAAACAATCATAAGGTAGGTAATCAGTTTTGAAAGTCCTTTGAATGGAAATTCTGTTTTTACTAAAATCTCTCCAATCACAATTTTCCCAGTTGCAGCATACTCAACTATGCTTTGATATAATGCATAAAATGTAATCGTGGTCATAAAGATTGCAGATATATAGAAAACAATAAGGTATACAGTTCTAGCAGTTATCCTTTTTTCAATTGAATAGTACATGATGGGATTGTAATATTTGACAAATGCTATTGAATATAAAATTATACTTGTAATCGAGTGGATCATGATACTCACCCACCACTTGGAAGTATTTCATTCGAGCCCAGACACAACTTGTTCATTTGTTAAAGCCGGAAGATAACAGGTAGGAAACAGTGCCTCACTAAATACATATTCAGTTCATTCATCTACACCATTATGCGTGTAATAATATGCTCACACGAAGCAGATATTGACGGTATATATTCTGCTTCCGTTGCATTGATGAAGTTTCCCAGGGCTAATCTTTCATTCTATAACTATGGATTGGATAATTTTAAAAAAATGTTTGATTATATAAAAAATGAATCCAAGAAGTCAACCACGGGCCTTGTGGTTATTTCTGATCTTGGTATAAATAATGATAAAGTATCTGAATTGTGCGTGGACTCAATACAATATCTGAAAAGGAGACAATGGTCTGTTATTTGGGTTGATCATCATCCCTGGCAAAAAAAATCGATGATGTCAATTAGAAAGATGTGTAAATCGTTTCATAATTCATCTGGAAAAAAATGTGCCACCGAAATCATGTATGAAAAATTCATGTACAAGAACAAGATTGCTGAGCAGTTAAAGCTGATAGCTCACAGCTCGGACTTTATGACCGATATCAAAAGACATGATTCCAGGGTCTCTGAATTAATCCATTTTTACAGAAATAGTGTAAATTCTAGACAAAAACTTGAATTTCTGGCACAAAAAGCTTCGAACGGAATATTGTGGGATTCAGATATGCAAGAGGATTATGTAAAGTTCCTAAAAGTTGGGGATTTTCAAAAAAGAGAATCACTGAAGACGCTAGCAATAAAGAAAATCTTGTCATTTGACGTGGCCTTTGTATTTACATACCCCTACGTTCAGGCAAGCCTTTTTTCTCATGAGCTATTCTCGAACTTGAAGGTTGACCTCGTCATGCTCATTAATCGCCATGGAAAAGTTAGCATAAGAAGGAATTCAGACAGACTTTCATGTAGCAAGATAGCAGCTTATCTCGTTGAAGGAGGGGGACATGAATTTGCATCAGGTGGGATGTTGAAAAGTAATCCGAAAGACTTGACCGCCTGCATAAAAGAGATGGAAGAGGCAGTAGTCAAGTCCCTAAAATGATTATCCATATTTACAGCAAATCATATGGTACATACTGCTTGATTTAGATCCAACTGGAATTTACGAGAAAACAAATAAATTTCAATTCACATAATGATAATTGTGGCTAGCGAAAATACGATAGGTAGTGTCATTTACGAATGTATGAGATGCGGTACTCCGGTTTCTAATGAAGAGCTTTCCAAGTTACCTGAAATAAAGTGCATATGTGGATTTAGAGTATTTCGAAAGGCAAGGCAACCAATAGTGAAGCAACTAAAGGCAGTTTAGTGTCGAATTAGGAATTTCCGTCATATTGACCATCCGAGTCTACTTAACGCTTATTTGTTAGAATTGAGGTTGATAATAACATGAAGATAGTCTGCCCCGATTGTAAGAAGCCCGCTGAACTTTCAGATGATTTTAGCTTTGTGAAATGTCAATTTTGCAATTTAGAAATGACTTATGGGGAATATGTAAAGTACATCGCATATAGAGATGTAAGATATAGGGACGTTCTGAATGATTATAAGAAGTAAAATACCAAAGATGGTAACTGTAGTTAATTTAGATTTACCGCTCTTATGTAGACAATCATCATTTATACTATCTTAAACTCAATACTCTATATGGTAAGGTGAAAATTTATAATTGTATATTCCAAGTTCTAGTTTGGTAATATCTATTTTTTTATCATGGTCGAAACTATAGATAGTACATCCCGGTCCTTTATTTGATAGTCACCAGGTAACCTTAAGCCATTTCTGACATCTACGGCATATACAATGCCCTTGGACAATTCGGTATGTATATCACTTGCAAGATCCTGTACGGAGGAACCATTTTTCATTAGAAAGGCATCAGGAAGTACGTTACCCTTCTTATCGGACAATTTATTTGGATCTGAAACTGGATATACGACATTCATATTTAATAACTTGAAA
>JAATVN010000093.1 GCA_014523595.1 Nitrososphaerales archaeon TH5888
AGTACCAGTCGCAAAATGTAATAAGAGACCAACATATGGTGACGTATTGGAATCATAAAATCCTAGAGATGATCCTATTACGGCAAAAAAAGTACCTAAAGGAGTCCTTGAGATGAAATCCAAGCTGAATAATAATCCAGATATTACAATTGATGCCAATAATCCAGACAGTGTACAGTACGCTAAAAGATATCTTGATTTTCTTTCTACTTTCATTACTTTTAATTCATGTTCATAAATTTAAGCTTTACAACATCTCATGAACTGGCAAAATAGTTGGAATTTCCCAGGCATGTTGGATGATATTCAGTTGTGATTTGAGTCCCAAAGAGCTCAACACTCAACACTACATGTTCATTATCTAAAGCTTAACGCCAAGGTATTGTTACTATTAATTAGAGTCTATTAAAAACTGATTACCTTTATCAGTGCCACAAACCGATTCCCAACCCAAGGAACATGAATTCATATTGTAATCAACATGCATTCACCCATATTCTATCCTTTGCACTAAATGTATCTAGAGCTCAGATAGATAGAATTTGCCACCTTTTTCTTAATCCTGGAATCTTGTATAAAACTAATTATCGGGTATCAAAATAGTACTATGGTCTTATTTTCGCTCTAAAATAACTTGAGTAATTAACGAGCTATGCACAAATGGACTCTTACAACCACTCGGAATATAAGATCAATATTGTGAACAACAATGAGGCTTGAAATGAGTATCCCTTCTTGAAAAGAGATATTTATCTCATTGATTCTAAAACAAATAAATGTCAATTGTCTTTGAGATTCTCAAACCAGTTGTAGACTTTGTTATTTCGATTATATCAAATTTAGGATACGCTGGGATCGTATTCTTAATGGTCTTGGATAGTGCGATGATTCCTATTCCAAGTGAAATCATTTTGGTTTTTTCAGGTCATCTCGTCACAACCGGCACCTTTGATCCGATTAGCATCATTCTTGCGGGATCATTTGGCAATGTCGTTGGATCGATTCTGACATACTATTTTGGTTTAAAGTTCGGCAGATTATTTATATTAAGATTTGGTAAATATTTTTTTATCAAGGAACATCATCTCGAATATACAGAGAAGTTGTTTCAAAAATACGGTGACAAAATTTCATTCCTTGGTAGGTTGTTACCTGCTATAAGAACCTATATTTCTTTACCTTGCGGTATAGCAAAGATGAATCTCCTTAAATATTCAATTTACACTTTTTTTGGATCGGTAATTTGGAATACTATGTTCACCTACATTGGAATGCAACTTGGAAGTAACTGGCAGGATATTGATAATTATTCAATATATCTTGAAATTGTAACAGGTTGTGTCATCATAGCATTCGTAATCTGGTTTATAACAAAAATCCTAAGGAAAAGGAATTCGGATAAAAAATCGTATTGTATTTTCATTTGTTAGAATATTTTCAATCTAATCTAGGCTGTTTTTGTGTAAGACTCGGTTATAAGATAATATACAGAATGCTGTGCTGGTTCTTAGAATTCCTCATATACCCAATAAAAATGGAAGTATAGACAGATTGAGACAGATAGCATTATCAGCAGAATCTTGTTATCAAAGTATCACACATCTTCTAGAAACCGTACTTTCGACGAAAGGTTTCTATAATCATTATAATATTATCATGTCGCATTGACAAGAGATTGGCTATCTTGGGTACGAGCCAACGATGCTGAAATAATGACAGTGCTGGAAAATCAAGCAAGCAATCTTGTAAAAGCCGCAACAATTCTCGCAGAATCAATTAGCGATTACAGCACATTAAAAGAAAAGAACTCTATTCTAAAAAATTTAGAACACCAAGGCGATCAGCTTACTCATGAATTATTTACAATCATAGACAAAACATTCGTGACACCTCTTGACAAAGAAGATATTTCAGAACTAACAAGTACTATTGATCAGGTACTTGATGCCACGTATGGCACTTCCGACAGAATGGTGCTATTTAAAGTGCAGAAATCATCCGTACATATGCAGGAGCTAGCTAACCTTCTATTGAACGCATGCAAAGAAATCCACAATGCGGTTACCGGACTACCAAAGGCAAAACGCGAAGATTTGATACAATATACCAAAGCGATAAGCCATAGTGAACATGAGGGAGACAACATTTATCGTCTTGCAATTGCTGCTTTATTTGATACAAACAATGCGATAGAAATAATAAAATCCAAAGAGATTTACGAGACGCTCGAAAGTGCGCTTGACAGGTCTAGAGATGTTGCTGATGTTATTGAAGATATCGCATTGAAATATCGTTGAGATTAAACTTTGCTGACCATTGAAATTGCAGTTTATTCAGCCATTGCAGCTGCGCTCTTTTTTGATTTTGTAAACGGTTTTCATGATTCCGCAAATTCGATAGCTACTGTAGTTGGCACTAGGGTCCTGAGGCCCTTATATGCTGTAGTTATCGCAGCCATTGCCAATTTTGCCGGACCGTTCATTTTCGGTACCGCGGTGGCCGCTACGGTTGGAAAGGGCATAATACAGCCTTCATTTTCAACTGTGGACGTGATATTTGCAGGGTTAATTGGTGCCATTATTTGGGATCTAATTACGTGGTATTTTGGCCTGCCATCATCGAGTAGCCATGCACTAATAGGGGGTCTCATAGGATCAGCGTTACTAGCAGGAGGAACTTCGGCCTTAGTTTTTTCAGGGATAGAAAAGACACTTACGTTTATCGTAGTATCTCCTACTCTGGGTTTTGCTAGTGCGTTTGGAATCGCACTAATTGTCATGTATTTTTTTAGGAACCACGCATCTTCTCATGTCAACAAGATTTTCGGTCGCCTTCAGATTTGTTCGTCAATCTTTTTCTCCCTGACTCACGGCGCTAATGATGGTCAAAAGACTATGGGAGTAATCACTGCATTGCTAATTGCGGGAGGACTACTTGATTCTCAATCATTCATAGTACCTACCGAAGTTATATTGGGAGCTGCTCTTGCTATTGCACTGGGAACATTCTTTGGTGGCTGGAGGATAGTTAAAACAATGGCTTTCAAGTTAACAAATCTGCGTCCTTTCCAAGGGTTTTGTGCTGAAACAGGTGGTGGTGTCATATTATCGTCAATGGCTTGGCTAGGTATTCCTGTAAGTACCACTCACGCAATTGCCGGAGGTATCATGGGGGCAGGTGCTACAAAAAGGCTATCGGCTGTCAGGTGGGGTGTAGGTAAGAGAATAGTCTACGCCTGGATTATTACTATACCAGCTAGCGCGGCAGTAGCAGCATTAGTATCGATAATAATCAGACTCTTCGTATAATTCCCAAG
>JAATVN010000094.1 GCA_014523595.1 Nitrososphaerales archaeon TH5888
AGAGACAATCACCATCCTATCAAGTTTTTCTCCAAAAATAATTGTTGTTGCTTCAATTACTCCTTCGATTCAAATGTTGAGTAAGATAAGATCCATGACGCCTATTCCCGTCGTAGGTGTGAATATCCCATTAAAAGAAGCTTCTAAAACTACAAAAAAGAAACATATCGGCATTCTGGGCACAAAAGCAACTATAAAGAGCAAACATCTTGATGAACATATCAAATCAGATGTGCCTCAAGATATCTTTGTTACTAAATTTGATGCCTCAGCGATAATAGAGATGGTAGAGAAGGGTATTTTTCTAAAGGATAATGAATATACACACGATACCATATCAAGGACCCTTGAAGGATTGAAAGATACAAACTTAGATGTCTTGGTGTTATCAAGTACCCACTTGTCATTCGTTAGATCAAATATTATTTCGATGTATCCTTCAATAAAGGTCATTGATCCTGCTCTTAACGCTGTAAAAGAAATCAGACAATTTTTGAAAACTAATAATAATTTGAGAAAAAGTGGGCAGGGCAGAATAAGTATTATTGTCAATGGAGATAAGAACGAATTCCAAGAATTACTCAAAGAAATGGGATTGCCTGGACCTGTTGAACGTTATGAAAAATAACTGCTCCAATTGTAAATGTATTAGAATTGTTTTCCATTTTCAAGCATCGATTATGTTAAATAATCACAGATGTTCTCTTTAGAAGATGATAAACAGACCGAATTGGGACACATATTTTATGCTTCAAGCTGAAATAGCAAAATTACGATCAAATTGTTTGAGTCGTCAAGTTGGTTGTGTAATTGTTAAAGATAACAGACAGATATCTACAGGTTATAATGGGACTCCTTCGGGAATCAAAAATTGCTTTGATGGTGGTTGTCCAAGATGCCTGGACAAACAGAATAACAAGATAAAGTCTGGGGAAAATCTGGAAAGATGTTTTTGCACTCATGCGGAAGCAAACGCAATAATGCAATGTGCCCTATTTAGAACTGGAAGTACCAAGGGTTCTACATTATACTCAACTTTTGCACCATGCCTCGAATGCAGCAAAATGGCAATTAGTGTTGGAATCGGCAGGATAGTCATCCTGGACTCTTATCCTGAAGATGGAATTGAAATTTTGAAACAAGCCAATGTTAATATATCAAAATTGAAAAAACAGGAGGTATTATCATGGGTTTCAAATTTGAACAACATGATCGTGTGAGTATTTTTAGTTTTTGATTGATTATATACCTTGTCCAGTAAAAATCATCTTATCACATTTGAAGATTTAATTGCTCTATGAAACCCGAATTAGAGGTTATAGTAAATTACATTTTGGTCGGATAGTAGTGAATTATGTTGTGTAACTAATTTATAAAATGAATACCTATGTATTGATAAGATATTGAAATCCCTGAAAGTGGTTAGTTCAAAATTAAGTTTACTGACAGCATTTCTGCTAGTTATAATGATCACGTACAGTATAATGTCCAACCAATTTTCATTTGCTCCTCCTCCAGAACATATGATGGCCATAGACCCCACTCTTCGGCCAGAAAATGTTACCGCTTCAGTTGGTGATCTTATGATTGTTGTATTCAGTTCGGGATCTGGAATGAGAATACCTGAGCCTGATAAAGCAGCAATGGAAGTTTCTTGGGTAGGTGGAGGTAATTACAGAGGAACAACAAATATTTCAGATTTCGGTACTGTCATGGTTGAATCAGGAGCTAATGGTGTCTCGAGAAGTGATGGTCAAGGGATGATAATGGATTCAAAAGGTGAAGTAGCCACTTATAGAATTCAGGGATTAGGTAATATGGGATCAGATGGATATTTTCGGAACCATGGTATAGTATTCTTCAATGCTACCTCAGGAGGAGTATTTGACCAGCTGTCATCAACCGTTGGCGTATTTGCTAATGAAGTAAATCAAAAAGGTAACGCAGTAACAAAAATCTGGGAACTAAAGTAAAACTTGATAGAAATTACATTTTTTTTGATACAGGTATCACTATAGAAGCCAACGATTAGTTATCCAGTCTAAAAAAACTGGGTACCGGTGCGATACGTGAATTCGCTGATTTCGGTGAGGCAATATTTGTACAGCAAATAAATTAATAAATTCTTTCACCCGACGATACTTTAGAGGGAGATAAAGAACTAAGCCAACGGTAAGTTTACGAAACCACTTGCAGAAAAGTATATTAGATTCCAAACATCCGTTTATGATATGCCTAATTCAAAAAGTGATGTGTATATTTGCTTTTCAAAAGTAGAGATCCGCCTCCTGGAAGATTTTGCAAGGAATAAAGGAGCTTTGAATATTAGTCAGGCTTTAGAATTACTAGCAAAAGAAAGAAATAATGAAAATTGAGTTTTATTGGCCGACTCTCAAAATAATTTTTGAAAATTATTAGGGTTTATCCTTTGACTTTGTTCCAATGTCGATGATTTCATCTACGGCTGAAATGAAAATTTTTCCTTCACCTGCAAGACCCGTGCTTGTACTTGCAAGTATCTTGTTCACTACTTGTTCGACAAGAGAATCATCCACTACAGTAAAGATAGTTAAGTTGGGATTAAATTCAGGTGTATAAAGGGAGGTACCTCTGCCCGAATGTACTGCAGCGGGAGGATTCACACCTCTTCCTTTCGAATCGTAATAGGTAAAACCACCAATGTTCAATTCTTTCAATGCGGAAAACGTATCTGTCATTTTTGACTGAGGAATTATCGCCTCTATTCTTTTCATAGTTACTAATGTATTCTACTACTTTTATTAAAATTTTCTTGTCTCAAAATCAATTATACCTAAATTTAGACGAAAAGATATTCAAATTCACAAACAAAACTAAAACAAGTTAGAAAAGTTGGACCATCAGGATCGAATTATTGGGTTTTTTCTATTTGTAAATACTCCAACTATTATCACGGCTATTCCAATAGAAATGATCAATATATCGGCAGGGATTAGAATAGCTGCCACCTGATTAACCGTCCCAAAAACTACTAACATGATACCAAAAACTGTTAGAGATATCCCAGATATTACTTCCCCATTCAAACCAGTTCCAACCATGTTATGATAAACTGATACCTTTCAATAAAAATCATTTCATTACGTGGAAATAATTATTCAGATCTCATTCTCTCTGACCGTTTTTTCCATGCGAACAGCATAAAAATAAAGGGGATAGTCATTACTGTTGTCGCGATTAGTACTGGTTGCATAATACCCATATCCACTGGGGTACCAATTGCCATAAAGTATGGAAAGGGATAGAGTCCGGAAACAAAGAACCACATTGCAACTATTAGCGCTATATACGGTAAATTCCTTTTGAAAAATGAAACCTTTTCTACCTTCCTTGAACTGCATCTTGTACATCTCGTTCCCTGCCTGTTTATACACGATGAGCAAACAATTTTTGAACATATAACACAGGATCTACTACCAAATCTGGATCCACATATTTCACAATTTGTCAACTGACAGAATATTAGATTACAATGGGTAATAATGTTTTATACCACGTAGGTATTTGGCCTCATCCATAAAGTGCAAAATTTTACAAAATCATATGGATAGCTGGCCTTGTTTGCTACAAGAACTTAGCCGCTTGTTGCGGTTTGATTCACGTCTCTTAGGGATGGCGGAGTTAGCAAAACACTCTGATTTCTTATGACTTCCTGTACAGGTAATCCATATTCCTTTCTCAACTCTGCCTGCTGTACGTTAATTCTCTCTGAAGAAAATGATGGTCCGATGTGCCCAAACATTACATACGCAATGATAATGGCTGCCAGAGATACTCCCATCACAAGTATACTCAATGCTACACCTTTCATATGGAAGTAGCCTCCTCCAGAATGAATCTTTTCGTCGTGTGAAGACATGTTCAAGTTAGTTGCTGCATGTGCTTAAAAGTATTTGGATTGTTTCTGATTTTTCTATTCAGTGCTGTACCCTTGCAACTGCAAATAAATAAAAGCTTGGTTTTTTGTTTATATCTAAATGATTGAGGAAAAATTAAACTCCATTGGAATCAGGTTATCAAGTCCTCCACAACCTATAGGCTCCTACGTTCCTATATCACAGAGCGGGAATTTGCTTTTTGTGTCCGGTCAGATTCCATTGTCTGGGGGAGCTTTGCCAGAAAAATTCAAGGGGAAAGTCCCAAGTCAAGTTTCTATAATTGACTCTGTACATGCTTCAAAACAGTGCACAATAAATGCGCTAGAACAAATGAATAAGTTTTTGGGCAATTTAGAAAGAATTTCCAAGTTTGTTAAACTATCCGGTTATGTGAATAGCGATCCTTCATTTAAAGATCATCCTAAAGTTATCAACGGTGCATCAGATTTGCTACTAGAGGTTTTTGGAGAAAGAGGAAAACACACCAGAGTTGCCGTTGGAGTAAGTAGCCTTCCTCTTGACTGTGTCGTAGAGATTGACATTCTTTGTGAAGTTATATAGTGCTCTTTAAGACCAAGATCATGACTTCCTGAATTCACGCTGTTCTAAATTAGTGGACTCGTGTTCAGAAGAGTTGA
>JAATVN010000095.1 GCA_014523595.1 Nitrososphaerales archaeon TH5888
AATATTTT
Organism: Nitrososphaerales archaeon TH5888; assembly: GCA_014523595.1. Taxonomy (GTDB): domain Archaea; phylum Thermoproteota; class Nitrososphaeria; order Nitrososphaerales; family Nitrososphaeraceae; genus TA-21. Next base: position 9 of record JAATVN010000095.1, read on the forward strand.
AAACTTTTTCCATTTATGTTCTTAGTGCTACGTTTTATGATGCTACTCATTAGTAAGCATTTTCTGTCATCAAAAAACATTTTTGAGGTGTTCTGTATAATAATGAAGATAAATTACAGAAATAAGATATTCAAACTCGTATTAGCAGACGGGTTCAATACAGTATCTGTATTGAAAAAATCCTGTATTAAAATCAATGGGAAATAGTTGGAATATAGTACGTTATAAGGAAATTTCATATAAAGGAGAGGATTCATAATTAAGAAATGGCAGAGAGCCTCGGTTCATTTTCTTTTGATGTTACAAAGAGGATTCTATGCACATTATTCAATGACGGTTCAATAAAAAAAACCTCACTAGCCACAAAAACTCGCTTAAATTACAATGTATGCCTAAGGTACCTCCAGATGCTGAAAGTTCTTGGATGGTTAGAGGTTAGCTCTGAGGTTTCAATAACCGAAACCGGAAGGAATGTTATGAACAGGCTATTAAATCAACCATCTTCTGACATTCAGAATAAATCATCATACCATATGGAATCAAACTCTTTAGAATCAAGTGATAAGCTACATGAATCTTCAACTCAGAATCCAAGCATTATGGTTGTTGACGATGAACCAGATGTACTACTAACCTACGAATCCTTTTTGTCCAATGCAGGATTCAATGTGAGTACTTTTGAGGAACCTTATAAGGCACTGGCAGATTTCACTTCAAACCCGAGGCTTTATGATCTGATTATATTGGATATAAGGATGGAAAATCTCAACGGCCTTCAATTATATCAATGTATGAAAGCAATTAATCCAACTTCCAAACTTTTGTTTGCTTCGGCTCTTGATGCTGCAAAAGAATTAACTAGTATCCTACCAGATATACAATCTCAGGACATTATAAAGAAACCTGTCGACAGAGAAAATTTTATCAAGACTGTTAAAATCGCTCTCGGTGTATAATTTCCAAATACGTAATGTGAATGTGATTTGATCAATCGCTTTCTATCTCCTAATTTCGATTACTTTCATTAATAATTTGTGTAATAGGATCGCAGAATGATTAATGGGATGAGTAAATGGCAATAAATGTGTTCTAATCTAACTCTCTTAGATTAAATTAAAATAATATAGATAGGCAATCAAGATTATTCTCTGATCAGTATTTGAAACGTAAGCATTGTTTAAGAACAATCAAGGTTTTAAAAATGTACAATGGATACCTGCATTAGAAAGACAGGAACCGGCAATTTGTCCTATCATAGTAATTACCTACTTGATCTAGGAGGAAATAAGACAACAACCGATTATGACAAACTAAGTCCTGCCTTAAACTCATTGGCCTCTGAAGGGAAGCAAGAAAATACCGGTAGAATCCCATTTACAGATTATTCAGAGAGAGTCTGCGTGAGTGTAATTGATATTATAGGTTCCACGGGCATAGTATCAACGATAGGGAGGTCTAAAGACATTAGGACGTTTTACGGGATATTTCTTAACAAAATTTCAAATATTCTCAAAAAATATCGAGCCAATATAATCAAGACTGTTGGCGATGGAATAATATCCTATTTTCCGGATACGATAGATATTACTAACATGCGGGCTTTTGAAAATGTTCTAGAATGCTGCTTTGCTCAGATAGAGGATCGGTTTGCTATCAATTCAATGTTAACGGAGCAGCGATTACCAACAGTCACATATAGGGTAAGTGTTGATTTTGGAAAAGTAGAGAGAACTCGATTCGATGGATTTGATAGTGAGGATCTATTTGGATCAACAATAAATGTGTGCTCTAAAATGAATTTATACGCACAACCTAATTGTATAGTAGCGGGGAACGATCTTTATCGAGTAATACGATCATTCAAGGAGCTTGATGATGCATATGCATTTCACGAAATGGATAGTTATTATTGCGGGGCTGGAAAGTACTCTTACCCGCTTTATTCGCTGTCAAGAATGAAGCAGACAAACATAGCACCTATAAATACTCTAAACTCCAGATTGCATGAAATAAAAAAATATGTGATTAATGGGGTTAGGCCATTACGAATTCCAAAAATTTTACTCATAGACGATGAATTAGATGATTTATTCGTGTTAGAAGAATTTCTAATCAACGCCGGATTCGAAGTTAAATCATTCTCAAGTCCCAGGGAAGCACTCAGACATTATACAAATGGAAATCCTTTGTCTTACGACCTGGTAATTAGTGATATAAGAATGCCGGAAATGAACGGTTTTCAGCTCTATCACAAATTAAAAACCATAAATTACAATGTGAAGATAATCTTTGCCACCTGTCTAGAGATAGTCGAAGAAATCTCGACATTGCTTCCTGAATTCAAACAGGAACAACTAATTCAAAAGCCCGTAGAGAAAGACAAATTTATCGAATTTGTAAAAAAAAATATGAGTAAATAGTTCTATCATGAAATTGGGGCCTCACGAATAAAAGACAGGAGGAAAAGTATGGCGTCATTTGAAAATGTACTGGTAAGTATTTTAAAATGCTTCTATATCGCTCAAGATGATAAAATTGTCAAGGTTATGGCGCTGACGAGTAACAATCTATCAAATTCAAGATTCCTTTGCCTTTTATATTTTGGCGACTGCGTATCTGAAGAAAACTTGTACGAAGCAGAGGAAAAGGAAATTAGTAACATACTTTATTAATAGAAATATAACTACATGCTTTTATCATTACCACGGATTTATAAGATTGGAATTATCTCTGTGATTTCAATAGTCATATTTTCATTTGCTTTATTTTATTACTTCCAAACCTTAACAGAGAATAATATTAGAAGTAGTCTGTTGACAGAACAGGTTGATAGACAACGAGCTGCCTCAAGTAGTATTTCACAACATATTGGTTCAGACCTTTCATTGGTTATGAGCGTTCTTGACGGTTTGACAAATTCGGCTTATATGCAGGGTGGGGTTATATTTTCAAATAAAACAAATCACTTGATACAAGAAAAGTACCATTTAATAGATGATATAATAGACAAAATTTTTGTATTGGACAAAAATGATGTCGTAACTACAAGTCTATCACAATTTGGTACAGATCAATCCCTTGGTTCAGACTTTTCACAGAGAGAATGGGTAAAGGAGGCTAAAAGAGATCTACAACCAGTGTTTTCTAAAGGTTTTGAGAGGCAAGGAATTTACACGATCCATATTGCTGTTCCTATTATAAATAGGGATGATAATAGATACATGGGATTAGTAGGTGCATCTATACCAACTGAAAAATTTTTTGCGAGATATGGAAATGTTCATGATATCAACTCCCAATTTTTGGTCATATTTGATAAGGATGGAACGATCCTCGCTGTTGGTGCTGATAGGGCCCTAGTTGGAAAGAACTTTTTTGGTCCGATAGTGCAGAATTTCGTTGGTCATAACGAGATTCTGAATAACCTTACGCGAACTCTTATCAAAGGGAAATCCACTTATGGTATGTATGATTATGGACGGTCAGAAAGGGTTAATACCGGACAACCCATTTTGGTACAGAACGAGCCTATATATTTTCTTCAAATAGTAACACCAACTAAGGCAATATTTTCGAAGATATCGGATACATTATTCACAGAAAGATTAAAGGGTTATTCATTACTAGTAGCGGTTTTTGCATCTGTTGGGGTGTTGCTAATATTTCTACTTAAATTTAACATTACAATGGAAAAAGAGGTTATCAAAAGAACTAATGCTCTGAACAAGTCAAATATCCAATTAGGTATCGTGTCCAAGAAGCTAAGAACATCCAACCTTTCATTAGAGAATGCTAATGAACAATTGAGGCAACATGGCAAGATACAGAAAGAGTTTATAAATATGGCTGCTCATGAACTGCGTACTCCCATCCAACCTATCCTTGGACTTACTGATGTTTTACGCGATTACATATCTGACTCACATCAGTCCAAACTCCTTGATGTTATAATGAGAAATGCAAAAAGGCTTCAAAGGCTGTCTAATGAGATTTTAGATGTTTCGAAGATTGAGAGCAGTTTATTGAGGCTTTCCAAATCTCCAATTGATCTCAACGAGAAAATTAAAACTGTGATAAGTGATATTGAAAATGGTTATGATAATGAAGACAAAAAGAATGTTAAAATACTTTTCCAGCCGAATGAACCAATTACTGTCTATGTAGATAAAGACAGAATTTATCAAGTACTTTCCAATTTGCTGAATAATGCAATAGTGTTTACTAAAAATGGAACAGTGACTATAAATTCTGGCGTGAATTATAGCTCTAATAACCAAGATAAGGAAGTAATTGTTACTATAACAGATACAGGCACTGGTATTTCTCCAGAAATGTTGCCAAAGCTTTTCTCAAAGTTTGTTACGTCATCTAATCACGGTACCGGGCTGGGACTTTTCATTTCAAAAGGCATAATAGAGGCACACGGAGGAAGAATATGGGCTGAAAATAACTCAACAGGTATTGGTGCAACATTTTCATTTAGCTTGCCTATTATTTAACTTTGACACAACTATGATTAACTCAGCTGAATTGCAACAGGGAATACGCCTTTACCAATTTTAGATATCTAGACAATTGACAGCAGAGATTCAACAATGCTTTTTATACAAGTATTACATCATTTAAAACCTAATGAAATGAAAACGCATATCCATCGATCATAAACAGTAATAAAGCAGAAAATATCATGTTAATGTACTACTCTAATTTAGTCTAAGGTAGAACGTTACCATCATATAATATTAGTAGATTTTGCGAAGATCTTTAATTTGATATAAGTAAGCTCTCAAATATTCTTTAATTTGTACCTTGGTTATGTGATCTGCCGCACATTTTATTTAGTACTCTTCGTAGGGATAATTTCAGTTCCTAAAATAGATACTAGTCAGGACATAATGCTGAGCCTAAGCATTTGCCAGGTAGACCTACAATGTTTCCCGTTTCGTTGTCTTCTGACACAGAACCTGTCTGTGTATCTAATACTGTAGCATTTCCACCAGCGCCGTTTACATTCGTGGTGTTAGCGTTCGTCATATTCAGTACATTCAGTGCGTTACCATAACCAATCAGTGGATCACCAAGGATAGATATCATGGCCACCAGAACAGAAATGATTAGAATGCCTGTATTCATTTCTTTTACCTCTTAGTTTCGGTAACTATAGAATAATGATTGATTATAATATTATTGATAATTTTGATGATTAATGCCTCATACTGGTCAAACCTAAACACGTCTTTTATTCAACAAAGTAGTATTTAAGTAGATTTATACATAACTCTTTACTAGTGAAATCTTATAAGAATACTTAAAAACATTTTGGTTTATTTTAAGATAATCACTTTTCATAATGACAATATGTGTGATTTTCTTTATTATTTTATTTTTATTTAAGAAGAGCCTTCTCTTTGCAAGGATTAATAAAGTTACCGGATTTTCAGATCTTTTATATTTATCTTTACTATTTATTAGTTTCATAAGCAAGTAACATTTATAATTCAATTTAAAGAGCTAATGCATTATTCTAGGAAATTTTAGTTTTTGTTTTTTGACATTTGTTAACAACCAAAACTCCAGCGTAATTTTGGCGGTATATTCATTTGACTATCTTCCTACTAAAATTCTAACACTTGATATAACAAATTAACTTTGGAGGAATAGTCTGAAATTTCATATGGGCAGTTAATTAGTAGGCATATAGTGTATTCATTTTACTGAGTTTTTCTATTAACCTATTAATGATTCGCGTATAGGATCAATTATTCTTCAGTTTATGATTCGATGTATATGAATAACATGACTCTCCGCAATTGAAATTAATAAAGTATACTGGACGTACAAAATTGGTACGATAACGAGGTACAATAATAATGACAACATAATATTATCTATAATTGGTAACTAAATAGTTCTGATATATTGTAAACGATTTGAGAGTTAGTTTACCAAAACTGGGATACATCAACAAGGAGAAAATACTTGCATACGCTGATTACCCCTATCCACAACATACACATTTGCTGATGAGTCAATATTAACATGTTCAGGCTTTGACAATTGACCATTGCCAGTTCCACTGGTACCAATGGAAGTTGTGAAATTACCGTCGGTATCAAAGACTTGAATTCTAGGATTAAGAGCTCCAT
>JAATVN010000014.1 GCA_014523595.1 Nitrososphaerales archaeon TH5888
GGAAACCTACATTAGTAACGCAAAGACTTTTTTAGATGAGCTTGATATACTTGACAAGACAATCAGAGCTGAATTGGAGTCGTGCAAAAAAAGAGACTTTATTTCATTTCATAACTCGTTTTCGTATTTTGCTAAACGATATGGATTAATGCAACACAGTATTTCTGATACTGGACCGGAAGCAGAGGTAACTGCTGCACGATTAGCAGAAATCATCAATTTAGCAAAAAGTTTGGATCTTCGGGTTATCTATTCGGAAGAACTGATGGACTCTCGCTACGCATTAGTTATTGCCCAAGAAATTCCAAATAGCAAAGTGCTTGTATTAAGTCCTATTGAAGGACTAACAAATAATGAACAAGATGCGGGAATTGGATATATTGACAAGATGCATGAAAATATTAAGAATTTAGCTGCGGGACTAGAATGCAACCAATAATTAAAGTAGCCAACTTATCATACTACTATGATTCGATCCCTTCTTTGGACCATATTTCATTCACGGTCGACAAGGGGGATTTTCTTGGAATAATTGGGCCCAATGGAGCAGGGAAGACGACTTTATTTCAGTGCATGCTAGGAATATTGAATGATTTTTCTGGTGAAATCAATCTTTTTGGGTTCGACATAAGACAAGATAAGAAAATGCTTCAAAGGATTGGTTATGTGCCACAAAAAAAATCTGTAGAACAAGGCTTTCCTGCAACTGTTAGTGAAATTGTCTCACTTGGTATGATAGGAAGGAAAATTAACAGAGAATCTATAGACAGTGCAATTGAGTTTGTAGAGCTTGGAGCATATCGAAACAAGAGAATAGATGAACTTTCTGAAGGTCAACAACAGAGAGTCATAATTGCGAAAGCATTGGTGAAGCAACCTGACTTATTGATATTGGATGAACCTACTACTGGTATCGATTCAGCAGCTCAAGAAAGATTTTATGATCTTTTGACCAAATTAAATAAAGATAAAGGAATAACTATTGTATGGTCTTCACATGACATGAACGCTGTAGAAAAATTAGCAAGTAAGGTCGCGTGTATTGACAGGAAATTATTTTTTCATGGGGAATCAGAAGACTTTTTTGGAAATGAGGAACGAATGAAATCTTATGTAGAATTTGCTATGCAATCACACATGAATCTCCATTTTGGTAACGAAAAAAATAGAGCTGACAATCCGGAAAATAAAATTGATGGAAATGGTATTTGATTTAATTCAATATGGCTTTATGCAAAGAGCTCTGATATCTGCTATTGCAATATCAGTTATTTGTTCTATTGTAGGTCTTTTCTTAGTACTTAAACGACATTCATTATTTGGTGATGCTCTAGCACATGTAGCTTTTGGTGGCATATCATTAGGACTATTCATTGGAGTATATCCATTATGGACCGCTTATATTGTTGCCATCTTGTCTGCAGTTGGCGTGAATAAATTAAGAGAATCAACAAAGATTCCTCCCGATTCCTCGATAGCTGTACTTTTGACTTCTGGTCTGGCTATAGGTGTTATACTAATTAGTATTTCCGGGGGATTTACACTCAATTTATTTAGTTTGCTATTTGGAAATATTCTTCTTGTGAGCAATGATGACTTGATTATGATCTTGATCACGGACGCCATAGTTATTCCTGTCATCTATATACTCTACAAGAAACTAGTTCTCATAATATTTGATGAGAACCAAGCAAAGGTTAGCGGATTGAATGTCACCTGGATAAATACCTTGTTCATTATTCTTGCAAGCATAACCATAATAGCCTCAATAAGACTTGTGGGTGTTTTGCTTATCTCGTCACTAATCGTTATTCCAAATATTACAGCACTGATGCTGGGCAAAGGATTTAAAAAGACTATCTTTATTTCTTGTGCTATGTCTGTATTTTCAGTTGTATTTGGAATAGTCATATCATATTATTCAAACTTGGTTCCGAGTGGTACGATAGTATTAACAATGATATCGATGTTTTTGATAACGGTTATTGCAAAAAATATGAAAATTAGATTTAATAAGATTGTAGTTACCAAATAAAAAGAATACAGAACTAATCAACGGCAGTGAAAATGACAAGTTCCGTTTAGAGTCTGATCCAGAAACAAATTAGGTTTATCTAAGGTAATATATTAGAATTTTTATTAAATACTTGAATATAGATTCCTAATTCTTCTAAAGTTATTTGGATTGTAATAGAAAAACAATCTATACTGACTATGAAACAGCTATAATGGTTTTTCCTGATAATGTATGACTATTTTCTGATTATTAGTATCGTATTGTGTCCAGGTGATCCATACTTTATTTACTGTTTCAAAAATCGAGGGATTTGAATAGACTTCTGCCTGCCCATTATCCACTACCTTTTTCATAACAGGTGATCCAGAAGTGTCTCCAATCCATAGAAGTACTGAACTATTATTAGTATCATCAATCCAAGTAACATAAATCTTGTTGTTACTGACCAATAAATATGGAGAAACAGAATTGCCGGAATTGTTGCTTAAATTTATCACATTCCCTGCAAGGTTTTTTGCATCGATTTTTCTTAACATGACATCAAACGTTTTGCTATTATTGAGTGTATCGGACCAAGTTACATAAATGTCCTCTCCCAGAAGCTGACCATGTGCAAGTCTGGAAGTCCCAGAAGTGTTGCTAATATTGATTGTTGAATTGAAAGAATTACCATAATCATTACTAACTGTAAGAAATATTTCAGATTCGCCTTTCCCAAATATAAGTTGTTCCCATAGAACATATACTCGCTTACCCTCTAGTGTAGTAAAGACAGTTGGATTGATAGAATTGATTCTCTCTTGCACAGTTACATTCTCCAATATGTGAGGAAATATCGTATTTGAGCTAGCATTAACTACTGTCCCATTAAATGAAGAATAACCTTCATATCCCTCAAGTGGCAGAATCGTATTGCTCACAATTTTTGAGGTTGTAAAGGTATTTCCTCTATCCAAACTACTTGTAAATGCTATACTACATATGGGATCGTCATGTTTAGTATCACATTCGGTCCAAGTCATGTATATTATTGATCCATTTTGATTTAAGGTCATATGTGGATCTAGCGAGTCATCTATGTCATTACTTAAATTGAGGGTATCATTAAAAGAATCACCCCCATCCTGGCTCTTTCTAAAGAAAATGTCTTTATTTGTGGATGAAACATTTTCATTAGCAGCCCACAATACGAATACATTTTTTCCTACCGAAGTGAGATCATGAAGGTGTACATTACCAGTTGTGTTACTCAAGTTAGTTACGTTGTCAAATTTGTTACCTTTATTTTCACTCTTGGTGAAAAGCAATTTCCACTTATCGGGTTGCTTATCCTCCCATGTGATGTATACATTTTCTTCACTATTTCTTAATTTTATTATGTTTGAAATTCCGGATGTATTGCTTATGTCCAATACACTAGTAAATATCTTTGCGTTCTTATCGATTTTTTTAAACATTACATCGCTATTTTGCGGATTTAAATTGCTAATCCAGGCAGCATAAATACTATTATCTGAAACTGAAAATTCTGGATTTATTGAATCAAATGTAGCATTGCTTAATATTAAAGTAGAATTCACAAGTGCGAAAGGTTCTGAATA
>JAATVN010000096.1 GCA_014523595.1 Nitrososphaerales archaeon TH5888
AACTGAGAATGGATCTTCCTGATGAAAAAACAGAATATTTGGAACTCAAGGGTTTGGTGACATATGATAAATACCATTGGGAGCAGGATCTCTGCCAAGGATTAAAGATAAACTATGGTTTTCACTGTACTCCAGAATCTGACTTTCTTTCAAATTATGATTACGTTATAGATTGTACTGGTGTTCATAGATCTCTCCTTCCAAGATCCTCGCAAGATTTCATAATACCTTCATACGAATTTCTCGTAGAAAACGTCAATGAAATTGAAGAATTTTATGTCATAGGATACAAAGGAGCTCGAGGCTATTTTTGGTTTTTTCCATTGGGTAATGGACGAGCCTATATGGGAGCTGGTGATATCGATAGAAAATATTTTGGGATATCAGAATTCTTTGAAAAAAACCCTCGTGCCAAGGTGTTGAGAAAAATTGGCAGGCCTATAAGACTTTCGCCACCAAAGCGAATGCTACCTTTCCACAACGACAACATAATAGGTGTTGGTGAATCAATAGGATGTGTCTTTCCTATGCTCGGTGAAGGGATCATTCCTTCTCTAATTTGCTGTGGTATTTTCATCGAAGTTTTAAATAAAGATTCAAAGTTTGACGCAAAACTCTATGAAAAAAAAATTCTAAAGAAATTTGGATATTACGATGATGTCTATCGGATTGTCAGAATGAAGATGGATGGCAAGCTAAACTCCATAAAGCATTTGAAACTACTTTTGAGTATGTATAGAAATATGAAAAGAGAAGAAAAACGATTTGGATTTGGGATTGATTTTGAACAAATGAACAGGTTATTGAAAGCACTATAGTTTGATATCATCCTAAATCAGACGTCCACATGATATTTCCAGAGCATTGACTTTAATACATGTAATTTTACTTCTTATTTCACTAATTCCAGACAGCCTGTAGTAAATTAATGCAAACCGGATTCCATTTTTGCTCATCATATCCTACTTTCATTATCGATGGTTTTTTCTCGAGAATATGGAGTAGAATTGAACGGAATGTATTTGTAAAAGAGAAACGATAATTTCCACTATGCAAACTTCAATTAGTTCAGACTGGTTTCGGAGACGCTGGTTAGATTTTCGAAATGGGCATAGTATATACCTAGTCTTTGCAATGACTTTCGCTAATTTCATAACAATTCAATATCAACTGTTAATTGATAAACTTCCATTATCGGCGGGCATTTTCAGTAGTATCTGGATTTTTGCCATCACTTTTATTTTGTTTTACGTTCCACTGAGTATAATTTTAGGATACTGGCATAGGAAAAGTCAATGGAAGGTCGAACAAGATGCTTTATTTAGGGAAAATAAAGTGGGAGCAATAATGTGGATGTATGTAATTGATCTTATTGAGGGTAATGTCAGTGAAGAAGATAAGAAATTGATGAAAGAGTCTTTGCTAAGAATTACGAGAGGAGAAACACGATTGTACGGGACTAAGAAATTATCTGAAAACGACGAAAAGGTGGCAGATAAGCGAGACAAATAATTTGTGGTATTTGTAGACTTAGTACTTTGACTAATTCGTACCTAGCAAAAGATGTTTAAGGTCCATTATTTTCTTTATACATGTGGGAAGTTACTTTTCAATTGTGACCTGTCGAAATTCTGAAAGTGAGATTGAAAAGGCTATAAACTCATTACTAATACAAACCATTAAGCCTAGATACATCATAGTAGTTGACGACGGTTCAACTGACAATACGCCTAATATCTTAAGTCGACTAAATTCAAAGCATGATAATATGTATGTAATAACAAATCCCGACTTGGGATATGATATCGGAAGGGTGGTGAAGAACTGGAATAGTGCAATAAACCTTGCGCGAGATTTTAAATTGGAAAAAACAGATTATCACATGATAAGTACCGATGATACCCAATATGAGGAGTTCTATGCTGAGAAGATTATGCAAAAAATGGATGAGGATAAAATAATTGCTATATCTTCAGGAAACTATGATAGTAATAGTTATGCAACTCCACATGGAGCGGGAAGGTTTGTCAGGAATTCCTTCTTTAATAATGTCCTTGGGTACTATCCAGAAAAAATGGGATATGAATCAGTTATCTTACAAATGTCATTATATCATGGTTTCAAAAATCTAGTCAATAATGATGCTCGATTTTCACATACAAGACAATTAGGATCGAATCACCATTTTTATGAATTTGGTGCTAGCATGAGAACTCTTGGATATCATCCGCTTTTTGTGCTAGGAAGATTCATGCAATGCTTTCTGACAGGAAATCCAATTGGAAGAATGGGAGCAATTCAAATGTTGTATTATTATTTGTCGTATAAACCAAAACAAGAAGGCTATGATAGCATGTATGACCCAGAAATTAGACAAGCAATAAGAATAAGACAGAAGACGCGAATTAAGCAGATATTCAGATTAGGGAATACTAATACCTAGGAACTATGTTAGTTAAATTAAATTCCAATTTTAACCGTTGATTTGAAACAGACTAGACAGGAATAAAAGAAATTGAAAGTTGGATCGAAAAACAAGTGGATATTTATATTTTAATTGAGCTAGTTCTTGAATAAATAAATGAAAATAGCATCTATCGTAGGAGCCCGACCGAATTTTGTTAAATTGGGACCGGTTCATAAATCACTGAAGAGTTCAGGAATCAAGCATCTGATAGTTCACACAGGCCAACATTATGATTATGAAATGTCGGATATTTTCTTTTCAGATTTTGAACTTCCAAATCCAGATATTCACTTAGGAGTAGGATCCGGAAGTTCTTGTTTCCAGTTAGGTGAAATAATTAAACGTTTAGAGAATAAATTAATTGATAAACAAATTGATCTCGTTCTTGTTTATGGTGACACTAATTCTACCTTGGCTGGAGCCATATGTGCAAATAAATGTAATATTAAATTAGGACATATTGAGGCCGGATTGCGTAGCTACGATCCCTCTATGCCAGAAGAATACAACAGAATTTTAACGGATCACCTGAGCAATTATTTATTCGCGCCAACTAGGAATGCTGTAAATAATCTGAAAAAAGAAAAAATACGAGGTAAAGTATACTATACTGGAGATTTATCAGTTGAAATTATAGACAAGACTAGATCAATCTCTAAAAATTCAGAAATACTTGACATATTGAATCTGCAATCGAAATCTTATTTACTCCTTACAATGCACAGGGCTGAAAATACAAGTTCAAGGTACTTCTTTATACAGCTCTTGGAGACATTTGAAGCGCTCAAGGACAATATCATAGTGTTTCCTATACATCCTAGAACGAAAAAGATGTTTGAAAGTTTTGGCCTCTTAGATAGACTTTTGAAGTGTTCCAATGTTAAAACGTTACTGCCAGTAGGATATATAGATTTTATAGCGCTGTTACAAAATTCCCTAAAAGTCATTACTGACTCAGGGGGAATACAAAAGGAAGCCTACTTACTAAACGTGCCTTGTATCACCATGAGAAAGAATACCGAATGGGTTGAAACCATCGAAGGCCATTGGAATGTCCTTACAGGAGTTGATAGCAAGAAAATAGTTAAAGCCGTCAGAAGACAAACACCAAATTCTAAATACTCAGAATCGGTTTTTGGTAATGGTAGGACATCACGAGTTATTAGTGAACTAGTTTCCAGTATCATTTCTCATTAAAACTTTTTTTCTTCGGCGATAAAGTTTGACATGGCTATATATTCACATGTCACAGATAGAAATATTCGATCTTATTTTTCATCTTGCAGTGCACATCGTGCAATCTGTTGGCAGAACTATGTCGTTTTTACTCTTCATTATCAATTAAGTCAAATAACCCTTCCACACAACCAATATGATGGGCTCACGCTACGCTCCTCGCTTTGGAGTATCACTTGGGTTGGGAATATTACGTGAGTCATGGAAGGCACTAACCCAAAGTAATATGGAATTTCCAGAGGTTTTTGAAGATTATGAAAAATATCACTCTGCTGTTAACACGGGTAATTTATCAAGAGCTAGACTAGTGGAAGACTGGATTGAACCCGGTGCAACAGTACTGGACGTTGGAGTAGGGGACGGAACAGTTTCAAATTATTTGATAAAGAATAAAAATGTCAAAGTTACTGGACTGGATATTTCAGCAACAGCATGTGAAAAAGCAAGGCAGCTTGGAATAGCAACAGAAATCCGAGATATTACAAATGGTCTGGGCCTTTCTGATGATACCTTTTATGAGTACATACTGTTGTTAGAGGTAATTGAACATACGGCATATCCACAAAGGATTTTGAATGACGCAATCGACCATGCAACAAAAGGAGTCATAGTAACTATCCCCAATAGTGCGTATATTAAATGGCGGATTCAGATGTTAAGAGGGTATGTTCCACGGCAATCCTTTACACATTTACACTTCTGGTCTGTAAAGGATTTTGAGATATTTTGTAAAGAAGCAAATATAAAAATATTAGAATTTAGGACTTTTCTGCCCAACCATCTGATGAAATTCAAAAACCTTTTAGCATGGCAACAATGCTGGTTGTTATCTCCGAAGAGGAATAATAATCATCAATGACTCTAGACAGTGCAGTTTCTCTAAAGTACAAACCTAGGTTAAATGGCAATTATTTTTATATGGGAATTAAATTGCGCATTGGTTATCTTGATCCAATTTAGAGTTTCAGGATGCCCAAATCACTGTAAATTTTGGACAATTGAGAAGCTACATTTACTGCATCATGTTCGCTGGGCAGGCCCCGACGAAATTGTAATTTATAATCCAATACACTTAGCCCACATGCTAGGGATTGCAGTGCTGTGCTACTTAAATTCTCTAAAACAATATCGTTGACATATCTGATATCAACGTATGTCCTGTATCCTCTTATAAAATCAGGAATGTCAGCATACAATATTGGATTCTTCGTCCTGTCAATTACCTCTATATTGAGATTAATCTGGTTCTTCTTACAAAGGTCCAGGGCCCACTGTACGTTTGTTACCTCTGAATTTATGGTAAATGCATCTTTCAATTCCCCCTTTGAATTATTCTTTGGACTAAAATGTTCTATGTCTATAGGAATTGGAATATGGATGCCACTCCTAACCAATGGTAATAAATCAGGTGTAGAGACACATACTGCGTCAGCTAATTTCTGAGCTCTTGCATGACCAATTTTTTTCCTATAAAACATCTTGAGTTTAATCATTGTATCTGACAGTAGTGATCGGTGAGGTAGCTCTTGTTTTTTTAATCCACGAATGTCAGTTCCATGATAGTGCAAAATGATCTTCTTTTGTCGATGGAATTTCTTGCGAAGCGCTAATAGTATGTCTATGTAGCCATGCACGTGAATCACATCGGCAGTTTCTCCTTCTTGGATGCATGTTTCAGTAAATTTCCCATATGTTACATTGATTAGATAATCTTTATAGAAATCATAAATTCCATACTTGTCTGCAACATCCTTGTTCCAGATAACCTTGGCGTCATGTCCCTGCATCTGTTGATATTTTGAGTAAATGCACGCAACACCGGCTGCATCAAGTATGTGCAAAATGCGCATGTTCTATTGAATATCCTATCGTCTAATAATCTATTACATAACACTCTAACAGATATTCTGTTAGCTGAATCTTGATAAAATTACAAAACTCATGAATCTTTAACAATTAACCGCAATCATTTTCTGATGTCAATAATTGCCTCCAATTAAATGCCTTTGAAACTTTTGTGATATCGGCTTTCATTTCTGAAATATCTGGAATGGTCGATTTGAAAATTGATTTTTATATTTTCTTGCCAAGTAATCTTGCAAGATTGTCTGCAACTTGGTCCAGGCTGTAAGTCCTTCCGTAACCTACGTTACAAAGATTATATACCTTTGGGGAAGTCTTGTAAAATCTTCTCTATTAGATCTCCGAAATCAGTAACAAAAAGAAAATCCCTCTTACCCTTTTTCCCGGATAGTCTAATGCTACCCATCTTTTTTGATTTGACTGATGATAGAAGAAATAAGGGAACGATCTCTAGAATTAGGACCAAATACGAGGAATGGACGCAAAGTCACTATATTTATTCCAAAGTGTTGTGTATAATCCTGACAGATTTTCTCTAGGGATATTGGTTACATCGATAAGTTTTCGATTATTACTAGTAGTAACAACTTAGATCCAAGTTCCTTTAAACCCTTACATGCATGTCTCCAACAAATCCATTACTTTCAGTTACAAGTACTTTTTTAATAGTCATTTGGAAAAGTTGCTAATACAGCCATAACTCTGATTTGTAGTTTCTATACCAATCAATTAGTAAGGCAAGGCCTTTTTCAAATTCTATCTTTGGTTTGAATTGTAAAAGTTTCTTTGCTTTTGAAATGTCCGCAATTAGCCTTTGTACTTCAACTGGTCTGGGATCCACGTGAATCGGTCGCAAGTTACTGTCTTTTGCCCCATGTTTGATAACCATGTCTGCAATTTCTTTTATGGATATTTCTTTACCGCTACCAAAGTTTATCCCATTTTTACCTGGATTTCCTTTAGACCTGAGTACAGTATCATAAGCATACACCGCATCCTTCACAAACATATAGTCCCTGGACTGCTTCCCGTCACCATAAATAATAGGGGGCTTGTTTTGTAATACCCTATTTATAAAAATTGCAATCACGCCTCCGTAGCCTGTATCTTTTTGCCTGGGCCCAAAAAAATTGAAACATCGAATAATGTCTACACCTAGATCATAAGTTTCATTGTAGGTATAACATAATCTGTCAGCAGCAATCTTACTTACTCCATATGGGTGTTTTGCAGACAATGGGTGTGACTCATCCATTGGAGCATATTCTGCAGATCCATAGACCTCGCTTGTTGACGAAAATAATATCTTGTCAATATCATTCATTCTGGCAAATTCCAGAACTTTCAGGGTTCCACCGAGATTAATTTTAAAAGTTTCTTCGGGATTGACGATTGACCTATCAACATGGATTTGAGCTGCTAAGTGAAAAATAGCATCGAAATCATTTGGTAGTTTAGAATATACTTCGTTTAGGGTGATGTCTCCACGAATAAATTTAAAATTCTTTTTGTGCAAAAGAGTACGGACATTGTTGAGGTTTCCATTCATCAAATTATCCACTCCGTATACCAGATGTTTATCGAGAACATACTTTTCAGACAAGTGACTTCCCAGGAAACCTGCGGCACCAGTTATGAGAATTTTCATAAGACTACTAATCCTCCTAATTCGAAGGTGAAATTACTCATTTAATTTGCAGTTATAACTGTCTCTTTTAAAAGTGTAATATTGTCAAAAACGGTCAAATCCTAACTCATCTTCATAATTCATATTTTTCAGAAAATTCTAATAACTGAAATGCTACTTCAAAATGTGTCCAAATTTTGCTAATGACATTGATCGCTGATTACGGGATGCTAGAATGAAAGTACTACACCTATCAGACGATGGACTTCCTGATTGGAGGGTTGAAAAAGCCGCACTCACTGGAAAGAAAAACGGGTTTGAGATATTTTTTGGTGGCAGATTTAGCAACAACGGGCATTCTGCTGTATTTTCAAGAACCTATCCTATAGAGTGGACTGCCGGAGCTATGATAGGTGTCCCATACTTTTACGATCGCGTTAAGAAACAAATAACTCGATTGGTAAATCAGGTTAGGCCGGATATAGTACATTCACACAATATTGGTTCGGCAAAGATATCCTTTGATCTTGGGCTACCTGTAGTTTTTGACGATCATGAATATTTTGGAATGCTTTCATTAGTCAATGCCGAAAATTTAAAGCTACAAGACCATACTCGGCGTCGTTCCGGGATTGGCAGATTAATTGGTGACATGAAATTGGGTTTTATCTCGAGACGGAGCATTTCCAATTGGACAAAATGGGAGAGAGAGTTGGTATCATCTGTGCCTACAATAACAGTCTCGGAACAGATTGCACAAGATTTAAGGAAACTGAGCCCAGGAGGTACAAGGCACATATTTGTGGTACCTAACTTTCCATCAAAAGCTGAAACAAGCGAATTTAATAAACCTGAATTTCATGAGAAATTGTCATGCGTTTATGCAGGAGGTGACAGCAAGCATAAACAAGTTATCAATAGAGATATCTCGGGCCTGACAAATCTTTTCATGATTCGAGATATTGGAAATTTGACAATTATAGGATGGGAACCAGAGTCATCTCAAAATTTCAAGGCAACGGGATTTATTCCAAGAGATAAGATGTTCTTC
>JAATVN010000015.1 GCA_014523595.1 Nitrososphaerales archaeon TH5888
AAGACTAATAATAAACGATGAAATTCACATCAGCGGATCCTGAATTTCCTCCAATGCAACAAGGTGAAATCAACGAGCTCTTAAATCAACCCATATATCTAAGGATGGCAATGATCGATGACCGGGATGGCACACCATTAGTTCACCCGATTTGGTATTATTATGAGGATGGAAAATTTTTTGCCGTTAGCAACAGCGGTGGCAGGAAAATACGTTCGCTCAAGAAAAATCCCGAAGTTTATTTTCTGGTTGACACCGACGATAGGGGAGTGCGTGGCAAAGCGAGAGCTAAAGTCATAGACGACCCTGAATATGCAAAGAAGATAACGTCACGTAACCTAGTAAGGTACATGGGTTCCGCCGAAAGTCCTGAAGCAAAGGACCGCATCGAATTAGCAAAGAACTATAGCGCTATAGAGGTAACTCCTTACTTTATAGCTAGTTGGAAGGCTTGATAGTGATACTCTAAAAAGGGATTATGAATAGATTTCATAAAGTATTTGGAATTTTTAGTGTTAGATAGATTTTAGAATTTACCCTTATTCTTCTTGAATTCTTACGAGAAAGATATTCTTTGTGTGATTTCATTTCATGTTAAGCAGATATAGCACAAACAAGATAACCGTTTCATTCAAAAACTAATAGTATCTCAGGAAGATTGCGAGTTGTACTAATGCAAGTACTACATAATTCTTAGTAGATTTGTCAACCTATTTTGCACATGAATAATTTGATGTACATTTGCAAATTATGAGATACAAAAATATCGGTGGTTAGCGTTATGACAATTGAACAAGAAACACTTTTAGAGAAAGGTGTCCCGAACTTAAGACATATTATAATAATATTACCTAAGGATATAATAATTTACTTGAGGGTTAATAGAGTTTATTTCGAAATTATTTGTAATTCTGTAAACTTTGCAGATAATCATCAATCCTTTTTTGAAGATCTTGATTTATTTCAGTTATTGATCTATTACCATCTATTGATATTATGTTATATCTTTTCTGCATTCGCTTAAATTCTTTTCTTAGTAACTTTTGATACATTACGAATGATTCTAGCATGTTATCTGATAATCTGAGATCGGTACCTGATTCATAATAATCCAGGTAAGAATTCTTTTTGAATACTCTATGTACTAGTTCATTCGGATCAACATCAAGATAAAATACTATATCAGGTCTCAAAGCAAAACCGTAGAGATTTCTAGACCACGAGCTACTTATCCCGCGTACCGCTTCTCTTGCCATTAGTGTATAAATATATCTGTCGGAAAGAACCACATATCCTGATCTTAATCCAGGAACGATCTTGTTCTCCAATTGATCGGCAAAATCTGCTGCATAAAATAAACTTATGGTCCTTCTGCCAAGAACAAAATTTCTCTTTGCTTCCAATATCCCTTGCCCTATTAATTCGGAACGTCTGAGCCCAGCGTTCAGTACAGCATGACCCTCGGCTTCAAGTTTCGATGATAATAATTCAATTTGTGTGCTTCTACCCGAAGCGTCAGGACCTTCTATTACAATAAATCTTCCTTTAATTTCGATATCCTCCAGATAGGGAATACCTTGTCCATAAACAACTGCTTTTCTCATCGTCTTACCTTTTAGGGATCTTATTGATCTATAATTCATGATCTTCTAGGCCCGCTGGTATTTTTAGGAAAACTTAGTGGTAATAGCTTCATGACTATTGATCTCAAAAATCTTTGTGACTCTTCAATCTCCATTGTGCCATCTACGATAGTGAAGTTCTCTGAAGTTGATAACGATTCGTATTGGTCAATTATTCTACTTTGGAAGATCCTGTAACTCTCATAAGGATCATTACTCAGGTTCAAATCCATCCCAGCTTCGTAATACTTTAGCTTTGGTCTCCCTGAAAGTATTCTATCAACTGCGACGTCTATGGGTACCTTAAAATAGAACACAATCTCTGGTCTTATTGCAAATTCATATATTTTCTTAACCCAATCTGGACTGCATCCCCTAACGATGTCTCTAGCATAAGCAGTGTAGACATATCTATCAGCAAGAACTATATAGCCAGCATGTAAAAGAGGGAGAATATTTCTTTCGTATCGATCTGCAAAATCAGTAGCGTGTAATAAGGAGAAGGTAATTGGCGTCAACCGACCACTTTTCTTACCCTTTTTTGTGATTTGTTTGACGGTCTCTGATGAATTCCATTCTGTAAAAAATACTGGAATATTTCTTGAAATGAGCCATTTCTCCAATAATCTAAGCTGAGTTGATTTTCCAGATCCATCTATACCTTCGACAACTATTAGCTTACCTCGCATAGGTATGCTTTTTTCAATAATATTCTTGTTGTAGGGCATATATATCAAGTCTGAGAATTTATCGAAATTATCCTATCAGAAGTCTTTAGCCGATTTATCCTGTCTGGTATATGATATTGTACGGGAATATCAAAAACTTTGCTTGCTTTTTCAACTACTTGTTTCAGTAAATAGCTGGGAAATGATTTCTGTGTAGGAATTATGGTAAAAATTAGATTTTGGTTTTCTGTTAATCTTATCCTTATCTGAGATCTAGTCTTTATGACTATCCTCGCCAGGTTGAGCACTACAGCTATCTTTTGGATAGATTTTAGATTTTGTGGTTTTAGTAGATGACTATACTTGTAAAAGAGTTCTTCTGCGGTTCTGATTTTTTGAGAGTACAGTATAGATAACGCGAGTACAATTTGTTCTCTGTGTGTGAGATGAGGGTAATCCTCGTCCAATAATCTGTAGAAAAGACTGTAGTGCTTATTTGTTTCTGGCAACCTCGACAATGTATAGAGTGCATAGGAAAGTATCTCAACTTCCCTTTCCTTTAATAATCTATAATAAATCATATCACGAGCCATATCATCAAGCCCAAAATTTGAAATATCATGTTTGTGGGAATGATAAGAAACTATTTTTGCAATCTGTTTCTCTAGTCTCTCAATATTATGATTTTCGAGTGTGTTGGGGTTTTGAATAAATGAAGCAAGAATTCCTTCACGTATACCATAACCGCTTATGATTACTTCTTCGAAGTCAAATTTCTTCATTATACTATGAATTACATGAATGCCGGCAACAACTGTTTCAACTCTAGTAGAATCAAAGGACCATCGACTAGAGATTTCACTAGGTTTCAAGAAACTAAGATCCTTGCGGAGAGAATCAATGGTGTTTAATGTTAATCTGTAATTATGTATCTTTTCAAATGGAAATCCTGAATGCTTTTGGTCGTATCTTCCAAGAGCCCGCAACGTTCCACCAGCTCCTACAAGTAAAGTATCTATTCCAATTCCATAATTTTTTTTGGTTGGAAGTGTATCCAGTATTCTTTGAGTCATATTGTCGCAATTCTTCTTTGAGAAAGAACCATATTCGTTAGCAAATGTTCTTGACAGTCGTAACGCTCCTAATGGAAGCGCTTCAGCTTTCTTTACGTTAAAATCTTCAGTATAAACCAATTCCAAACTTCCTCCTCCTAGGTCAAAGAACAAGCCATTTGGTATGCAGGTCATCATGGAAGCTCCCAGATAAGAATAGTAAGCTTCTTCCTCTCCGTTTAGTACTCTTATTCTAAATCCAGTTTTCT
>JAATVN010000097.1 GCA_014523595.1 Nitrososphaerales archaeon TH5888
ACTGATTCTATAAGAGATATCCGGAAGCAATTCATTATGAAGTTTAACGTTTATGATATCACGAGATGAAACCATTTTAAGTAAACACTCTAATGCCTGTTTGAATCCATCAATATTTTCTACAGTTGAGGTTTGAGGAAAAAAGAATATTACACCATCGCCTACCGTCTTTAGTATTTTTCCATCATGATGTTTGACAATATCTGCGATTTCATTGATAAAGACTGTATAGAATTTCTTGATTTTCCCGGAGTTGTATAGTTTGGATGTAATCTGAGTGGAACCAACTATGTCTATTATTGAAATGCAATAACACTCTGACTTGTTGGAAAAAACGACTTCACTTTTTTTGATATCCTTTGCTGGTACTTTGAACTCATCTACTCGACTTCCAATACTGCAGTGACGTAGTGGAGACATCCTAGTGACATATCTCTTACTACTGTGTAGGCCGTCACTTATCTCCATACTTAATATCTAGGCAATCATGGTTATAGTTCATAGTAAGGAATGAAGCTTATTTCTACTCAAGCTAGCTTATTAATTCAGTTAAGATGCATGAAAGGGACATCTTTAGCTTGAAACTTGTACTATTAGTACTGTAGACTTTTAGGTTAAGCGACGATGGGAATCCAAATGAACATTAGGCCACAACACTTAAAGATCCTTTCAAGTCTTGTTAATTTAGGTCCAGGAGACATAATTTGTAAACCGACTACAAATAGTCTGTCATCTTTTTGTATTCGCTTTCTTGGATACATGATGCGATCTGTTTTCTGTATGTCATTGCTGACTTTATGGTAGAAAACTGGTGTAGAAATTCAATCTCCTCATTTAAGAATCCTGGGTTTGAATTGTAGAGTTCATTGAATACTAGCTTCTGACTTATTCTCTGTAGAGTGAGAAGCCTCAAGTATATGCTGTCAATACCATCTACTATACCGTTGTCTAGGAGAGTTTTGGTAAACTTCCTTTTGGATAAATTAAAAATTCCTGTATTTATGTTTCTATCAAATACTGACAAAACCCTAAAGCGATCCTTTATACCAGTGTAGCCTATTATTGTAGCAGGTAGCAAACGCAAGAATTTTAGCGAGTCTTTATGGACATGCTTTTTATCAAGAACTACTATAGATCTTCCAAAAGTGAGTATGCCATTCATAATTTGATTAGGCAATCGTCCATCTAAAGTATCACAATTGGATTTAAGCTCTACGGGATATAATGAAATATGGTCAATTCTACATTTTTCGGTTCTAGCAATTTCGGTTAGCTGACCTGTTCTCATGAGGATTTCATAATAGGTTCGAATATGTTCTGTTCTCTGGTAAGCTTTGGTATTATTTCTTTGCAAGACAGCAAGAACCAAATCAAATTGACCAAAGTACCCTTCACTCTTGATTCTGATTTCAGCTTCAGGGTTTGTAAATGGCAAATTTCCGCCTTTACTATCTAAAATGTGTCCTGATTCTATTGAACTAACAAATATGTCCTTTAGTTCTGATTCATTCATTCTTGATTAAATTTGTCAAGGGTCAATAAATATACGACTAGATAATATTTTTTTGTAAGTGAATTACTGTTTATTGAGCTAACCTGGAGAAAGTCAAATTTCATATCCCAATAAATTTATTTAATAAAAAATAGAGTCATACATAATTATATGCATAGCATTTTGGATTCAAATTCGATGTTTGTAATAGGTGAAATTCCTCAAGATTGTTTGGTAATAATGGAAAAAACTTGAGTTACAAGAACAGAATATCAAATAAAAATGGATAGATTAATTCTATTAATCTATCGTCATATTAGCTTATTGTCGCGAATGTGTTTGTAGTCCTCTATCTGAAAAATCTCGCAAGCTATCTTTTGCAACATTTTCAAATGTCTTTGCGAAGTTTGCATTAAGTCGTGAAAACTCCTTCGTATTGTCTCTTGCATGTTGAATTGAAGTTTTGCAAGCTTCCATAGTTGCATATAGCACGTTATTTGCCAATCTTGTTGATGCAATAGTACTGTCGGTAATATTGCTTACTGCTCTTGCATAATTTTCTGTAGCTCTTTTCGGAGAGGTCCAATAAGACCAATATGAGTTCTGGACGTTTTCAACGTACGGAATCCATAAGGATTGGAGTGAATGGATAATATCTTTTTGAGATTCTAGAAAATTGTCTGCAATATCTTTAGTTGCTTGAATAGTTTCTTCTTGATATTCATTAACGGCTTTTGTGTACCGTGGAATTTCCTTTATTGCTTCGTCTGTTGTCTTTTTTACTGTCGATTTTGTTTCATCTAGAGTGATGTTAATAATTTCTCTATTTTTTTCCTTATTTGAAGACATGTAATATATTTTGGGACAAAATACTATATATGTGTTGGTATCAATTGGTATTTAAAGCCATATAGACCCATGCATAAAATATTCTTGAATCAAGGAATGGTTCAATTTATGCCTCTATTGAGTGTCGGCCATCATGAACTGGCTTTTAATCAAATCATGGGGATAAATGGGTTTTAATTTTTAATGATCGAAATTCACGTGAACCTGTACAAATCTTTAATTCTTCTTTTTTCAAAATCTAATGGGTAGATTTGAATTACATGTTATGTTTTCTATTATTGTTGAACTGATTGCTTATGAATCACTGCAAAAAATCATTTTGGTTTAGCTGTATCAATTTCTGGTTTTTCATGGTTTTTATCTGCAAATCAGCCAGACATGATGAACATTATGATTACCTACAATCCAATATTGCTAGGAATATTTACTGCAAGTTGGACGGCTGGAATGGCAGCAATGATGTTTCCAGCAATAGTACCAATGGTTTTACTTTACAATAAGCTCACTACCAATTAACAGTCGATATCATCAGTAATAACGCTTGAACCAAAATTTCCTACACTTAAGGTCATCCTCTTTGTTGGAATGTATCTTGCAATTTGGGCGCTAACAGGATTAGGCTTACTATTAGCATCCAAAACAGATCCTGTTGAAACCGTTCATGCCTTAAAAAGATTAATTGATTCTGATGTGAGGATCGTTATTGGTCCGGCCACAAGTGCTGCCGTAATGTCTGTAAAAGATTATGCAAATCAACATGATGTTATTTTGATAAGCCCTTCTAGCACGTCGGCTGCATTATCAATAGCAGATGATAACCTATTTAGATTTGTTCCCGATGATAGGAATCAGGCAGATTTATTTCAAATAAGATGTGGAATGATGGGATTCGAGTTGTAATTCCTATGTGGCGCAGTGACACTTTTGGGAATGAATTGGTCAAGGGAGTGAAAGAGAATTTTGAAAAAAAAGGCGGACTTGTCATGGAAGGTGTAGAATATCATCCGCATACAGGAGAATTTTCTTCAAGTTTACATAGAATTAATTTCATAATGTGGAATCAATATCTCAAAAAATTGAGCAATATTCTAGAAAACACAACTCATCAATTTGATGCACAGAAAGTAGGCATTTACTTGGTCTCTTTTGATGAAGTCACGTCAATATTAATTCAATCCAATGAACATCCAATCTTACAAAAAGTAAAATGGTACGGGAGTGATGCGTCTGCACAAAATTTGCAGATAATTAGAAATCACGATGCAGCTTATTTTGCAGAAATGATAAATTTCTCTAATCCACTTTTTCAAGTCAATTTAAACAACAGTAAAGCAGAGACTTTAGGGGCAGAAATACAAAAAAAACTACATGGATCCTCTTCTTTAACTTATCCAATACTTGCATACGATACTTATTGGGTAACAGCATTGAGTTTAGAAAGAATTATTGATAATAGGACAATCGATATTGATGTCGAATCCCTCAAAAAAATAATAAATGGTACTGCAGCAGACTATGAAGGTATTTCTGGTAAGATAATCCTTAATGACGCTGGGGATAGAATAAATGCAAACTATGACATATGGTCAGTAGTAAAATCCCAAAAAGATTTTGATAATTATATTTGGAAGCAGGATATCGCCAGGATCTATACCCAATCACGTAAATGACTACCAAAAGTTTCATAACAAACTCATTATCATAATAGAATTACGAATAATAACTGATTTTATCATAATTGGCATGATTATGAATACAATTTAATCTAGAGTATCATGAAATTGTCATACTATCTTAAATTTTTAACATCAAAAGGTGTCAGCAAAGAATTCAACATATACAACATCTTCCTAATGTACTTCTCCTTTGAAGGAACTATGATTAGTTGTCTTTGATAAAATTCAATCAAGTGCCCAATCAGACAACTTGATTCCTGTTTA
>JAATVN010000098.1 GCA_014523595.1 Nitrososphaerales archaeon TH5888
CATACAAGTATAAGAGTGAAATTAATTCGTCTTTCTTTACAAAAGGAAAGTCCAATCTTCCTGAGATGAATGAAGAAATCCTTTCGGAAATGTCCTCAGGGAGAATCATAGTCATATGGAGATCAAAATGTGACATCAAAAATCAATCAACAATACCATATAGATAATTATCTTTATAGGACTGACTGATCGAAAAACTAATGGGAAAATGTCGACTATTGATTATGGTAAAGCTGTACATTTGATTGTACATGGACAACGGGATCTGATAGACTCTATAAGGCATAAACTTACCTCATTGGGTTTTGCAGACAATAAATTAATTCCAGCCTCCTTACAAAAAACTGGCAATATTGGTGAATATGTTGCAATGGCCTGGCCTCCAATGCACGCCACTGAAATAATTATTAGTGAAATAACGGGTATAAATCAGGCAATAAATCAGGCCGAAGCAAAAGATAATGTGATGGGGGCCTGGTCAAATGTTAGTCAAAAGGAAATATCAAGAATTCCATTACCATGAATAAATAAGAGACATGGTGTCAAAAATTTAGACAATATTCTTTCCCATAATCTTAGAATTTAGATTTCCACGCAGTTGTAATTCATTAGAAGGCTAAGAATATGCGATATACTTTTAGCCTTCAAGACCACTAATTATAGTGATGAAGAATAATATTTGTTCCTTATGTAATTCAGAGACTTCTACAAAGGACTGTCCTGATTGTGGAAAACCCGTTTGTAAGGAATGTTCGAAAAGTTTTCCTTTTTCAGAAGATATTTGTATCGAATGCGCATCAAAGGTCAAGGCTGGACTAGGCGGCATGCGGAAGGATGAAGAAATTTTCTAAGCGAACGACAGAACGATACCATGATACCAAATAATCCAGTCCTGTTACCTTATAAAATACTATTTTGACTTGTCTGCTTTCCTGTAGCCATGTGTAAACTGTGGATCATAAACTTTTGAAAACTCATAGCTGGTTGGGTTAATAACATTTCCAACAATAATTATTGCGGTTTTGGTTATTTTGGCTTCCCTCACCTTGTCCACAATATCACCAAGAGTTCCAACTATTATTTTTTCATCTTCCCATGTGGCTCTGTATACCACAGCCGCAGGAGTCGAGGTTTGATAGGAACCCCCCTTAATTAATTCATCCACTATGTTTCTTATCAGATGAACACTGAGATAGAAAGCCATAGTAGCACCGTGAGTTGCTAAGTTAGAAATTCTTTCTCGTTCTGGTACTGGAGTTCTAAGTTCGGCCCTTGTGATAATGAGTGTTTGGGTAATTCCGGGAAGAGTTAACTCTAAATTCAATGAAGCGGCTGCACCTAAAATTGCGGTTATTCCTGGAACGACCTTACAGTTTATGCCATCTAAGTTTAACTTATCAATTTGTTCCCTAATAGTGCTAAATAACGCGGGATCTCCATCATGAAAACGTATGGCAAGTTTTCCTTGTTTTGTGGAATCCCTTAATATTTCATAAATTTTAGTTCTATCCAAAAGAGCCGCATCATGAAGAGTTGCATCTTTTTTAGCAAATTCAAGTAGTTTTGGATTGAGTAACGATCCTGAATAAACCACGACATCTGCATTTTCCAATAATTTTTTTGCCTTTAATGTTATGAGCTCCGGATCTCCTGGACCGGAGCCGACAAAGTAAATAGTATTGGGTTCAACCATTCTTTCTAGCCACCATTATTGAAAAGTATTTTCCAGCTGGATTTTTTGTGTTTCGCAAGTCTTTTAATTTCTTTGTTTCTAAAATTTCTTCATCCACGGATACATCTTGAGCAATAGTAATTACGGAATTATCGCTAAAACCAGTTTCAGATAGTATTTCAATCACACTGTCAAAATATCGGCCGTCTTTGAGAAAAATTATGGAGTCACAAGATGCGACCGTATGTCTTATTTTATCCAAATCATAACATGCAGGAACGATACCAAGTGTTTGATCGCCCTCTACTAGACTCATTTTTGCTTGAGCTGCGAATGCAAAGAAAGATGGAATGCCAGGAATGATCTCAATATCTATATCATCATGCTTTTTCTTCAATTCATTATGAATATAATTCCATGTACTGTATAAGGAGGGATCTCCGACGGTCAAATAAACGCAATTCTTTCCAGAATGTACTGTGTCTGCTATTATTTGGGAATTAGTCTTCCATTGAACTTTGAGTAAATCTTTATCTTTTATCATTGGAAATATTAAGTTTGTAATTGTAGTAGTTGATTCGTTTATGTATTTTCTAGCTATTGATAAGGCTATACTGGGCTTACCTTCCTTTGAGGTCGGGGTAAAGATGGCATCTGCTTTCTTGATTCTATCCACAGCCTTTATCGTTAGTAAATCCGGGTCTCCGGGTCCGCAACCTATACACGAAAGCTTCATGATTTGAGTTGTAAAAAATTGTGATATTTAAAGTAAAAAGAATCTCCCAGCAAGCGAGTTCCAGCAAATTGTGAGTGTATCCACGTCAATTAACATCAAACATGAATTCACTATCTTGTAGCAGACAAAATTAATATGGGATTTCTGGAAATAAGCATAGTTCCACTTGACATGCTTTTTCCTTTGGCTATTGTGACTTGAGTAACCTCAATATCACGCATTTTTTGCTTCTTGACCGTCTTCAGGGCTTTATACATTGTCTCTATGAGGATGGTATCAATAACTAGTCTTCCATCCTTCTTTAATTTAGAAATGCAAAGCTCTATGATTTTTTCAGTTTTACCCTTCGTTCCGCCGACAATAATTGCATCAACTGTTGGTAGTGATGGTAAGACCTCTTCAGCTTTGGAGTGGATTAAATTTGCAGAAACACCAAATTTATCTAGATTTTTTTTTGTTAAGTCTATGGCATTTTTATCCAAATCAATAGCGTATACTTTTTTAGAATTTACGTGTAGACATATTTCTACAGTAATGCTTCCACTGCCACATCCTACATCAATCACCGAATAATTTTTTCTTAGACGTAGTTTACTCAGTACAATTGAACGGATATCCTCTTTGGTTATTGGAACAATCTCTGAGCGCTCGAACAGCTCGTCGGGTATGCCTGGCGTTAAATAGTTCCATATCATCATGCATACATAAAATGCCTTGAAATTAAATTCTTTTAGATCTTATTTCTCATGCGTGAAGGCCCGTATATGTAACAATAATGAACATTATCAACAAAAAGATAAATGGAAAAACACCATTAGTAGAAATTTTTTTTCTATCTTCAGTTTTTAATCTCAAACCAATTCTTTTTGCAATAACATACGAAATAATATAGAAAAATAGTGCAAGTGCGATAATTATGGGTACAGACGCTGAATAGTTGGAAGGATTTAAGATAAAACCGAGGATAATACCACACATAACTCCTAAAAAGGCTCTCATATAGTATATCTTATCGAGTAGGTCCAATTGGTTTCTTCACATTAATTGCAGGTTTAATTCCTTTCGATTGCTATTTGAATTTTTAATTAATATTCATCCTCGTCTACAGTCATTCATATGGAATTATCAGGGATAGAGCTACATTATCTTGTGACAAAGATAAATTCAAAGGTATCATCGGGATTTTACGTGAGTAATATTTCCTCTATTACTAAAAATTCTATTCTTTTGAAACTACATCATCCAATAGAACCTGATATTATGCTTATGGTTTCTACCAAGGGAATTTGGTTAACAAATAAAAAATACAAACAAGTAGAAGAAAACCAATTTGTAAAGGCACTAAGTAAGGAA
>JAATVN010000099.1 GCA_014523595.1 Nitrososphaerales archaeon TH5888
AAGTTACATTATTTCAGGAATTGTTTTGGATTGGCCTTCTTTCCTATATATCCCACAAGAGTTTATCACAAAAACAAGTCTTCAATCCATAGCAGCATATGGTATGATTGCTGCTATCATAGGAATAATAGGAATAGGATATGTGAAATCGATTCAGATTTTTCAGAGACATTTTGAAAATATGAAAATTCCACTTTATTTCAAGCCTGCACTAGGTGGAGTTATTATTGGCATGTTTGCAATTGGTTTTCCCGAAATACTAGGTACGGGGTATGGATGGTTACAACTAGCAGCTCTTGGTAATCATCAAGTCTTTCCGCTGTGGATTATGTTCCCAGTAATTGTGATGAAAATCTTTGCGACATCTGTTTCTAATGCTTCACGTAATAGTACGGGTCTACTTGGTCCTTCATTGGTTATAGGTGGTCTTGTTGGCTCAGCATTAATTACGTTATTTCACTCTTTTGGAATTTTCATGTTTATAGACACAACGTCTGCTACTTTGATATCAATATTTGCTTTCTTTACCGCAAGTACCAGAACTCCGATTTCTGCAATAGTAATAGGGATTGAGATGGTCGGGAGTTATACTTTGCTCATTCCCACCGTCATATCAGTGATCATATCAAATATTATATCTGGTAAAAATAACTATATTTACAAGAATTATGTTTCCAATATAAGGGCGCAATTGTTAAATGCAAAGAAACATGATTCTAAGTTAAGAAATTACCTGGTAAGAGATGTGATGAATTCAGATTTCTATAACATAAATCATAATGCAACGATAAATGATGCTGTGCAGATAATGAGAGACTTAAATGTCAAATCACTAGTTGTTACTAATAATGAAGATAAATTTGAAGGCATGGTTTATTTTGAAGATTTATCAAGTGTCTCAAAAATTCAAGAGAATATGACTGTTAAATCTATCATGATACATGATCCGCCCATGCTTCGCCCTTTGGACACAATTATGGACTATCTTGAATTGATAAGTAAAACTGCTGTGTCTGAAATTCCAGTAATTTCACCCGATGATAATAAATTAGTCCTGTCAATATTATCACTAAGTGATATAAACAAATTATTGAACAATATCAATGATCCAATCTTTCCTGATTTAGAAAAGAGTAACAGCAAATTGCAAAAGGTTATCAATAGTGATACTTTTCACAATTTGTCCGAGGACGAAGAGTTCGATAAGTTCGATAAGGATAATAAAATCATAAGCAGGTTAAAAGACTACTGGGCTTAATAAGACAAGACTTTACGAATATAGTATACCTTAATAGTCTTATCTTGTAAATCTAATTACTAATTCTAGATAGAAAATAATAATCGGTTAATATTGTTTTATAAAAAAGAGAAAAAAGGAATTTAGTTTACCACTACTTGACCCTTCATAAAAGGATGAAGAGTACAATAGTAGTCAAATGTTCCTGCGGTACTGAATGTCCATTGAAATGTTTTTCCTGCTGCCATATAACTTGAGTCAAATACTGTACCAGATTCGCCACTTTCAGCACTGCCTGAAGTTACAGTATGGAGAGTAGAATCTGCATTTTTCCAAGTTACTGTGGCACCAGTTGGTACTGTTAAAGTTGGGGGCACATAGAATTCGGTATTAGTTGGAGCAGAGGATCCTTGAGCAATGGTTACTTCATTACCAGATGATGCCGTTTGGTTTCCTGTTGCAGTTGAGTTTCCAGCCATCATTGTTCCGGTATCAGTCATGTTACTGCTGCTGGTATTGAGCATTGTAGCGTTTTGTGTTACTTCACTTTCACCATTTCCATTTCCTTCAGCTCCATTTCCATTTCCGTTTGCACCATCACCATTTCCATTTTCGCCTTGAGTTTCGCCTTCAGCTTCACCTCCAGCTTCTGCTTCTGTTTCACCTTCGGCAGCAGATTCTGTTTCAGCTGGTTGTTCTGTGCATACTACGCCTTCACCTTTTGCTGCGACACATGTTCCTTCTGGATGATCAGTTGCAGTTGAGTTGTCCACCGCTAGAATTGCAAGTGCACCACCTTTTACAACATCTGACATTGCGTGGTCAACACCCACATAGACACCTGCTTCTGGGAATGTTGATTCAATTACTGATGCTGAACCTGGAGGAATCCACCATGTTTCGTCATTCATGTCCTG
>JAATVN010000016.1 GCA_014523595.1 Nitrososphaerales archaeon TH5888
ACTTGTGTTTAAAAAAATTTTATTTTATGTTCTTAAGGTGAACTAGATGAAAAAAAAATTTAGAACCGCTTTAGTTCAAATGAAATCCTCAGTAAATAAGGAACAAAATTTGGCTTATTCATTAGAATTAATAAATGAAGCAGCCAAGAACAAGGCACGATTAATCTGTTTTCCAGAATTTCAGATGGCATATTCTCCACCCGAACAAAAACCAGAAGCATTGCACAAAATCGCTGAGAAAATCAGTGGTAACTTTGTATCAACATTGTCTTATTCTGCCAAACAACACAAGATAAACGTAATTGCAACAATATATGAAATTATCAATACCAACAAACAGAATCATAAGGTTTTTGATACTGCTATAATAATTAATGACCTCGGAAAATTAAAGTCTGTTTATAGAAAAGTCCATCTGTATGATGCATTAGGGTTCAAAGAATCTAAAAAGCTAGTGGCAGGAAGTATTATTGAGAGACCGACTCGAACATCTGTTGGAAATCTAGGATTGCTCATATGCTATGATATGCGATTTCCAGAAATTTCCAGAATTCTAACTGTCAATGGCGCCAACATATTGGCATCTCCATCGGCTTGGGTAGCTGGATTTATGAAACAAGAACACTGGGAAATCATGGTGAAAGCAAGAGCAATAGAAAACGGTGTTTATGTAATAGCACCAAATCAGGTTGGTAATATTTATTGTGGGCATAGCATGGTGATTGACCCATTTGGTTCTACCCTGGTAGATATGGGAAATAGAGAAGGTATTGAAATTATAGATATTGATAGCTCAAGAATAGATACAATAAGGAGAACACTTCCACTTTTGATGAATAGAAGAACTGATGTATACAAAAATTATATCGATGTATTTAGATCTGACTTGTGATGACTGTCAGTTTTGTTAAATCTACTATCCGGACAGACTCTATTTACACATATTGTCAGTATCTTTTTTCTTTTAAAAATTATTCTTAAGATCGGCCATCCACAAGAACAAATGCTGTTACTCCTTTTAATATTACCCACTTGCGGAACTGATGCAATTGCTTTACAACCAGTTAATCTATACTCAGAACAGGCAATAAATCGTTTATTAGATTTCCGTGACTTGATCAAGATCATTTCTCCTACATGACATTTTGGACACTTACCAATTGAGGTTCCATTTTCAGAAATATTCAATCCATTTTTTATCTCATCACCAATCGTCAATTCATTTATTTTAATCTTGTTTAAGGGAATCTCCAAAGATTTTTCTAGATATTTGCGGATGTCAATCATCTCAAGATCTCCTTTTTCTATTCTTTTAATGCTGGACTCCAAGAAGGTGGATAATTTTGTTGAAACAATCTCGGGAATAAATTTTTTCATTGTATTGAGAATTGTAAATCCCAATTCCGTAGGTTCTAATCCAGTCTTGTCTTGAATAGCGTATTTGCGCTTTATTAATAGGTTGATTATATCGGCTCTGGTAGATTTTGTTCCAATCCCTTCAGACTCCATCTTATCCAATAGGGTTGCCTGATTATACCTAGCGGGTGGTTTCGTATAATCTT
Organism: Nitrososphaerales archaeon TH5888; assembly: GCA_014523595.1. Lineage (GTDB taxonomy): Archaea > Thermoproteota > Nitrososphaeria > Nitrososphaerales > Nitrososphaeraceae > TA-21. Next base: position 1,563 of record JAATVN010000016.1, read on the forward strand.
CCATTGCAGTAACTTCATTTACCTCTACAGACTCACCCATCCGAAGTTCTGGCAGATTAGATTCATTGATACTAAAATAAGGTTCATAAATAGGAATCCAACCATAGTTTAAAATAGTATTACCTTTGGCCATAAAGTCATGCCCATTCACATTAATAGTAACTTCAATGTATTTTGTTACAGCTGTGGTTCCAAATGTAGATAAAAATCTCTTAATAATTAAGTCTAGGATTTTATGCTGGAGTATGTTTAGTTTTTTATGTTTTACGCCTGTAGGATAAATGGCCGGATGAGCAGGATCTTCTTCATTACCTTGATAGGGAACTAAATGATTTCGCTTCAACAAGTCTTGTACAAAATTTTTGTTTCTTGTGGGATAATTCATGCTTAATCGTTCTAGTATTTTTTTATACCCTATGGACGAAGGAAGTTTTTGACTTGAAGTACGTGGATATGAAATTAGTGCGGCTAGGTAAAGAGATTCTGCGACAGAAAGAGTTGCGGCAGGAGGCACCTTGAAAATTCGAAAGGCTTCTTTTTGTAGATTACTAATATTGAAAGGTGTGGGTGGATTCAACTTCTTGTCCAGTCTATTTGTTTCCTTTATAGTACCTTTTTCATTTCTACAAGTAGTTAGTATTTTTTGTATATCTGAAAATTTATGAACTGAAGTTATTAAATTTGCTTTGAAAAAAGAACCATCTTTCTTAAATTTTCCGGTAACATACCATACCGGATCTGGTATATGGTTCCTGATCTTTAACTCCCTATCTACCATAAATCCTAGAGTAGGGCCTTGAACTCTTCCAATGCTTAAGTTGTAATATCTGTTATTTTGATTGGAAACGCTCAAACAATTAACTAGCGCCCTCGATAGATTAATCCCAAAAATAAAATCGATAAGATGTCTGGCCTTTCCTGCTTCAGCGCTTCTGATATTGGGTTCTTGCAAATTATTGAATGATTGATTTATTTCTGAATCGGTAAGGGAGGAAAATTTAGCCCTCATTGATAGTCCGTATTTGTGGTTGCAAGCATACTCAAGTATATTATATCCAATTAACTCGCCCTCGAGATCGTAGTCACAGGCATGTATGAATCCGGAAGCACCCTCTGAAATCTTTGATATAACTTTCAAGATTTCCAATATTCTTCTTTTTTCTCTCACAATAGTCGAATGTCTAGGAGACCATTTCGCCTCGAATATTGGATATTTTTTTCGATTTCTCTCGATTGGAAATAAACTGTACAGATGTCCAAGTGCGGAACAGACAATAAAGCGTTGGTTCTTATCTGAAATAATTTCAAAAATAACTACACCAGGTGCAAGTTCTCTCTCTGTCATTTTTTTAGATCCCAAGACTTCAGATATCCTCTTTGCAGCGAGTGGTTTTTCGCAAATTACAAGTTTATAATGTTCAGTGCCGAACCGATGAAATTCTTCTGGCAATCAAAATATTTTATAGATAATAATAATTTAGATTTTGGGTTCGCAAAAATCTTGTCTGATTACAGATTGCAAGCACATCCTTCATTATGTATCCTCAAAAATTGGTTATAATGCAAAGCTTTCTCGAACATTTTTATATTCTCAAGATAATATTTTTCATATAAATGGTAAATAATGTATGCGTTCTTGGGGCTGGAAGTACAAAATATGGTAAACTAAGCCAAAGTATTATAGAGCTGGGATTGGATGCGGCAAAAGGCGCTATTGATTCGGCTGGCATTACGCCAAAGGATATCCAAGCAGGTTATATCTCGAATGTATTTGGTGTTGCGGATAAACAAGTACATATGGCACCAGTACTTATGAGCAACCTTGGAATTCCTCATATCCCTGGGCTAACAATTGAATCTGCTTGCGGCTCAGGTTCGGTGATGTTTAGAGAGGCTTATGCAAACGTTGCTGCGGGCTTTTATGATTGTGTATTGGCAGTTGGTGTAGAAAAGGTAACACATACTGGAACTACTTTGAGTACCACACTCTTTTCATATTGTTCAGACTTCTTTTATGAGGGTGGTAATGGTGCTTCCTTTCCAGGACTGTTTGCCTCAATTGCCAGGGCATATCTAACTAAATACAAAGCCACTGAAGAGGATTTGGCATATGTTGCAGTCAAGAGTCATGAAAATGGTCTGTTAAATCCAAAAGCACACATCAGGAAGAGTATAACAGTAGATGATGTCATGAACTCCCCAGTTGTGGCATCTCCATTAAAGGTCTATGATTGTTGCCCATTTTCTGATGGCGCATCAGCTGTTATATTGTGTACCGAAGAGTTTGCCAAAAAGGTTGGTAACAATTATGTAAAAGTTATTGGTTCAGGGAGAGGTGGATCACCTGCTGCCGTCCAATCACGAGAAGATATCACAACTATCCCTAGTACAATAATTGCAGCAAACCAAGCATACAAAATGGCAGGGGTAACACCAAAGGATATTGATTTTGCAGAAGTTCATGATTGTTTTACAATTGCAGAAATAATTGACATTGAGGATTTAGGGTTCTTTAAGAAGGGTACGGGAGGCATGGCTGCTAGGGAAGGGATCACTAAGAGAACTGGTGAGATCCCAATTAATCCATCAGGAGGACTGAAATCCAAAGGACATCCGATCGGAGCTACTGGCATAGGACAAGTTGTAGAGGTTTTCGAGCAATTTACTGGTGAAGCAGGAGACAGGTCCATAAAGGATGCTGAAATTGCCCTAACGCATAACTTTGGTGCTACCGGGGCAAGCGCAGCAGTTCATATTTTTCAAAAAGCATAACCTTGGTGCATATTGGTGGATAAAAATTCTAGTACACATGAAAGATTTATTCAAACAGCAAAAGGTGGAAAAATTCTAGCTAACAAGTGCAAAAATTGCGGAAAAGTAATGCTTGAGACAATGTACTATTGCAGTGGATGCTCTAAAAGTGATTTCGAATTTGTTGAATTTCCTGGTATTGGCACGGTAGTGACTCATACAATTCAGTCGGTAGCTCCTGAAGGTTTTGAGGACATAAGCTCGTATGCTTGGGTAGTGTTCAAGCTCAGAGACGCTCCTTTTTCGGCTTCAGGATTTCTACCCGGAATCAAAGTGCCAGCAGATCTTCCTATAGGCTCAACTGTGAAAGTCAAGGGATATGATGCCAAACATGGACTAACTTTAGAAAAACAAGGAGACTAGCTGTATTATTTTTTTGTAAAGTCATGCGTCTTACGACTAGTTTTTTTCTCTACTAACGATTTCAAGTTAGGCAAGTTCTCCATATACTAGAAATTAATTAGATTAGCTTTATGTTACTCTTTTGTTGACAGTCACTGACAATTATTTTTACATTCATGCAAAACAATATTTTTTTGATGCAGCATCATA
>JAATVN010000100.1 GCA_014523595.1 Nitrososphaerales archaeon TH5888
AATTATGCTGAGAAACAAAGTGTAGATATAAGATGGTTTAAAGAGAAACGAAATTGTGGAAATTCATTTCCCAAATATGACATTATGAAACTAGAATCCTTTTGCACTTATTGCAATAAAAGGTTCAATCATCAAGATCCTGTTTCATGTGACCACCATGGTTGCAGCTCAATATTTTGTTCAAGAGATTGTATGAACGATCATGTTATGTTACTACATATTAGTAGGACGTAAAAAGCAATAGATATGCTAAGTTGATCTAGAATGAAGGTTTTATTAAAATTAGAGTAATTATCTTTATCCGTGATCGGTCGCCCCTAAATTGTTCTAAATAATGGGATCTGTAATATACAGGACTATCATCAAAAGATTCCTTTATCATAAAACCAAGATTAACGAACCTGCAAATTAACCAATTCTTCCATGTTCTAAATTCATCATCAGTTACAGGTTCAAGCAAATCATTCGTTATTTCTGTTACAATTGTAAGAGTTCCTTTTTCTTTCAATTTTTTGTATATATCTTGATAGAATGGGATCCATAGACTCTCTTTAGCTCTGTCAATATAGTTTGGCGGGGGGAGGACAAAAATGAATTCGTCAGCATAATTATCAGGAAAACATGAAAGGACTTTTTCAAAAGATTCATTAATCAGGTAAACATTATTTTCTCGTAATTTATCACTTGCTACTTGAATTTGTTTTGCATCAATCTCAATACCCACATAGCATGTGTTCGTACTTTTTTGATTCCTCGCAACCTTTTCTAGTAATTGACCATCTCCTATTCCCAATTCCACTACTACTTTATGAAATTTAGAGGTTGTTGAAACGATACTATCTTGGGAACACAATATGTGTTTCTTTATTGTTGAGGTCTTAACAATTCAGATTCAAGTAGTTGCTGGACAAGTTGAACTACTTCTTGTTCGACCTGTTGTCTAGGCAATCCCAATTTGGATGAAAAATGATCTGCTAACTGAGTAATTGTTTTTGTTCCATCGCAACTATTCCAAAAATCAACGATTGCCTGATTTACCATAAATCTCTGCTCTTTCTCGTTTTCAAGAATTAGGGAACCGTCCTCTTGTGTAACCAACCTGCCCTTCACCATGGGTTGGTATTTTTCATAATCAACTTGAAATCTTAACTTTGGTTTTCCAAATCCTAGTTTTTCTCTGACTGACGGTTCTATTCTTTCTATATTCCATGGCGGATCCCAAACAATAGAGACATTAATGTTCCCTACTCCATCGATTTTTCCTATATATCGCTTAACATCACTAACTAACGTGTCATGAAGAGGACAGCCCCTTGTTGTCATTGTCATTTCAATATCGACATCATTTGATTCATTTATGTTTACACCATAAATTAAACCCAAATCGACTATATTAACGGGAATCTCAGGATCCATACATTTCCTTAATACGGAATACACTTGTTCTTGACTAATACTTTTTGGCATCCAATAATAAAAATATACTTAGAGATTAAATACTTTATCCATGCCTTACAATTTTGGCTATAGTTTTTTCATATGGAGGGTTAATAATGCCTATTTCGGTAATAATTCCTGTGATCAATTCTGGTGGTGTTACATCAAATGCGGGATTAAGAACTTTGATTCCCTTTGGCGCTAATAACTTATTACCCATTTTCATCAATTCATTTTTGTTTCTTTCTTCAATGACTACTTCATTGACCTTACTTGTTAAATCAAACGTCGAACTAGGGGCGGCCACATAAAAAGGAATGTTATGTCTTTTTGCAAGTGCAGCAACCTGATAGGTACCAATTTTGTTGTAGACATGGCCAGTTTTCAAAATTCGATCTGCACCTACTATTACTTTGTTAATTAGACCACTAGACATTAAATGTCCTACAGCAGTATCGGGGATCAAACTAAAATCTATGCCATAATGATCTAATTCAAATGCAGTTAACCGAGAACCTTGCATTACGGGTCTAGTTTCGGTAGCAATAACCTGTATGTTTTTACCCATATCGCTGGCTGCTCTAAGTACACCCAATGCGGTACCGTATGTAACCGTTGCAAGTGAACCTGCATTGCAATGTGTGAGTATTACATCATCGTTATGGATCATCTCTGCACCATTCTTGCCCAATTGCTTATTAGTTGTAATATCGTCTGTTGCCATGTTTAGAGAGGAATGAACAATTGACTCTTTCATATCTTCAAGCTCATTTTTTGAAGATGCTTCATTCATTATTCGATCCAGGGCCCATACTAAGTTAACGGCAGTAGGTCTCGTTGATCTTAACCTATTGTAGGCAATTTTAAGATCTTTGAGCAGAGCTTTTTTTGTTTTTGCTTTACTCGAAATTGCAGCTAATGACATTCCAAATGCCGCTGCAACACCTATGGCTGGAGCTCCTCTAACAACTAATCGTTCTATAGCTCTAGCAACGTCCTCATATTTCTTGTATCTAACATATACTAGTTTACCAGGCAATTTTGTTTGATCAATCATTATGACTTGATTATTTTCCCATTTTACAGTCAAAAGATCCTTAAATCTGTTCGCTAATTTGCCGTTATTTTTCTGGTTTTTGCCACGAAGCATTAGTGATTTGATTGTTAATTATGTCTATAATAATTTACCTAGTTAGGGTGATTTGTCAGGCCAACAATAATGATTTACTCCAACCTATAGAAAAGATAACTGAATAATTCCAGTTATGTTTGTGTTTATAACAATCTATCATAGTATCTATCAATTAATAGAGAACCATAAATAATAGGTACTAATAGTTAGCAAGTATGTCATTTATTAGATACCGTATGATGAGATTGAGGAAGTTTACCAAAAATAAATTCTACGTTCTAGTCAAGTATCTCCTATTTATCTACATAAGTTTCAAGATGAAAATTGGATGGTATTGATAAACCAAGTTGAGTCAACTAATTTATCTAGTTGGTACGCCAAGTCTACAACCTAATTCAATTTTCGTCTACTAAATTAGAGTAATTAGACATCAAGATTTTGTAGGAATGTCTATAATCAATCAGATCAAAATGTATCATGAGCAGGGCATGTCCATCAAAAACGAAGTAATTGTGAAGAGTAATACCATTAAAAACAATTCATATAAGTCTACAATACAATATAACCTGTTTGATAACATTATCGGATACGAGGACATAAAAAAATTATTTTTCTTGTCATTCGAGTCACAGAAACCGATACATATTTTGCTTGTAGGTCCACCTGCATCAGCAAAAACGTTGTTTATGCTAGGATGCATGAAACTTGAGCGTTCTTATTTTACTCTAGGCACACACAGTACAAAATCTGGAATGGTCGACTACTTATTTGAAAAGCGCCCGAGATATTTGGTCATTGACGAAATTGAACATATGCCAATAAAGGATCAGACAGTTCTCTTGAGTCTTATGGAAACTGGTATAATAGCAGAGACAAAACATATGAAGACAAGAAACACCCAATTGAAAACATGGGTTTTTGCTACC
>JAATVN010000101.1 GCA_014523595.1 Nitrososphaerales archaeon TH5888
CAAAAATCCATGAATATTATACTTAACATTACGGAATAAGATTAATATCGCTTCTTTGAATTTGTACGTCTCATTTAGATGTCTAATCATATTTCAGGTGATTCAAAAGTTGTCCATATAGGATTTGATGATACAGATTCTACCGAGGGAAGATGCACAACTAACCTAGCATTTAGGACTATTTCGAAGCTTTCGAGTGAAACGGATTCTACATTCATCGATTATCCACTTCTTGTACGATTAAATCCCAATATTCCTTGGAAAACGAGAGGAAATGGTGCAATATGTTTAAGGATCAAAACGGATCAGCTAAGCCAGATAATAGAATACTTGGTAAAAATTCTCAGAACAGAATCAGATATGGCCAATGGTGCTAATCCGGGCTTGGCAATATTTGATGGAGACAACATTCCACTTGCACTGAGGCAGTTTAGCAAGAGAGCAATGTATGATGTAATAAAGATGGAAGAAGCTGAGAAGTTAGCCTCGCAACTATCGATTCAACTTTTCAAGTATGGAAAAGGACTGGGCATAATCGGTGCAATGGCCTCAATTGGATCTTTACTGGAGGGGGATCACACTTATGAAGCGATAGCATACAGGAAAGACGAACATCATGGCTCAACTAGAAAAATAGACAAATCAAAGGTATCCAAATTAAATATCGACACATATCCGTTTACGTTCAATTGCTTTGATAGTTATCATGATCGAGTATTGATTGCTCCTCATGGTCCAGATCCAGTATTCTGTGGTATTAGAGGAGAGGATCCCCAGACTGTAGTTAGTGCACTTCATTATGTCATGCCTGTTGAAAAACTTGAAGGTTATATGGTATTCAGGACTAACCAAGGTACTAACATGCATCTTCAAAATGAGCTACCACTAAAGGAAATTAGGAATCATAAAGCGGGATATATTAGATGCAAAGTTACAAAAAAACCAATAATTATTCGCGGAGGCCATGTCATGTTTGAGGTATCAGATATTAGTAACAAAAAATATCCTGTGGCGGTCTATGAACCTACTGGGCTAGGAAATATTGCTTCCAAACTTATAGAAGGAGATGAAATAGATATTGGCATTGGTGTTAGTATGAATAACCCCCATAGTTCCAGCATCCTAAACGTTGAGTATCTTTCAATCTTAAAAATTGCTAAGGAAATAGTAAATATTAATCCACCATGCAGTAAATGTGGCAAAAGAATGAAATCTGAAGGCAAAAATAAGGGATTTCAGTGTAAAATTTGTGGAGACAAAAAAGGTCTGAAACTCTCTGTTACTAATCCTCGAGACATGCAATTGGGAATATATTTGCCGTATTTGAAGGCACATCGTCACTTGACAAAACCAATACATAGATTTGGGATGGAAAAAACTTATCCATATATGCCAAATATTATCAAACCGCTACACCCGGATTGGTTTAAGTTATTTTGAGCATTACTTATCAAACATACACAACACAATTCGATATTTACTAAAATAAATAGCGGGGGGTTGATTTGAACTTACGGCCATTGAGGTACACTCTAAATGGAAACCGCTCTGCGGGTTATGAGCCCGCCGGGATAACTTAGCCTAGGATATCTGGCTTCCCCACCCCGCTACTAGCAGATTGAAAGTGGGCAAATATATCTCTGTCTCTATTGCAAATTACAAAACAGTTTCAAAAAAATTCCTACGAAATAGGAAACCAATTGTCGTAGTAGAAAAAATGTAAAGATGGATTTATGTTATTTTCAGGGTTTTTAATAAATTCATATTCAATTTAGATAGTTAGACTTGATCAATTATGGATAAATTCAAAGTTATGATTGCCGCAAGAACAGGACTTTTTGTACATATCCATTATCAAATCGTAGGTTTAATGCGGGGGGGGGGATTTGAACCCACGAACCCCTACGGGATGAGGTTTCCCAGCCGGATCATTTCATCTGAGCGTCATGTCAGAATCGATCTCACGCCTTTGACCAAGCTTGGCAACCCCCGCACAATTATTGATCCCTTAGACCATCATTTAAGTAATTGAAGTGTCATTAACAACGAATTCAATTTGACTTTTTTACTTTTCTGATTTTAACCCTCTTGCCACGTGAAGATGGAACAATTTTCATTTTTGCGTCTTGAAATGAATAGATCAGTTCCTTACCATGAAAAAATCTGTCCAAGAAAATAGCTAGTGCAGCAATTTCCGAATGTGGTTGATTGCCAATTGCGATATTCATATCGGCCATAAAATAAACTTCCTTTGGAACTTTACTAGCTCCAATTACTATCAGTATATTTCTTTCTTGTTCATAATCAAGTGTGATGTGCTCCATGTTGATTCCGTACATGGTTAAATGAACAATGATTCCATTATTCCTCTTCCAGGATTTTATCAATGATCTCCAATCCTGAATAATTTCAATATCAAACTCATTAGAACCCCCCCAATCATCGCATACTTTGTTTATCGTTTTTAGTATGGAATCATCCACATCTGTCATGAAAATCTTCTTACAACCAAAAGCCCTTGACACTAATGCTACATGTGTAGTTGTGCGATCATCTCTCACAAATCTGTGTCCCAATCTAAGAACGGCTATGGACATTAATTATTATCTACCTTCATCATGTTTACAAAAATTTTAGATCGAATAGATTCAAGGAGAACACGAACATTAATTCCTGTCTTAGATGATACCATAACAAAATTGCTGTTACTTTCATCTAATATTCCCAGCTTCTGACACTTTTCTCTTGCATCTTCAAGATTCACTAGATCTATCTTGTTAAATACATAAATGATTTTTGCGTTTGATACTCCCAAGTGAATCAAAACTGTGAAACTACTTGAAAGTTGTTTTTTTATTATTTCATAACTTTGACTAATGTCCAAAACAAGGAGAATAATATTCGAGAAGATTAATTCTTGAAGTGTTGATTTAAATGCGTCTATCATATATGCTGGCAGTTTACTAATGAATCCTACTGTATCAGAAAACATTACTTGATTTCCATTGATGTTCACAATTCTGCTTGATGTTGAAAGTGTCGTAAACAATTCAATACCGACCAATTTTGATTCTCCCGTTAGAAAATTAAACAGAGTTGTTTTCCCAACGGAGGTATATCCTATAATGGATACAGTTGGAAAACCGGATCTTGCCCTGCTGGTTCTTTGCAATAGCTTTCTTTTTTCCTCTTTCAAGAGTTTTTTTCTCAGTACTGATATTCTTCTTCTTATATCAAGTAGATGAACATCTGCGTCGTACTTGCCCAACCCAAAAAATCCTGGTTGTTCTCCTCGCTTTGCTAACCTTACCTTCTCCTTTATCCTTACTGCTTCATAGTGAAGTTCGGCAAGCTTTATTTGAATCTTAGACTCCTCAGTATTAGATCTCAATCTAAAGATTTCCAGAATTAGCTTCTCCCTATCGATAATATCGATCTCGCATAATCTTGCCAAATTATATTGCTGGGTCGGTTTTAATAATTCATCAAATATCACAAACTCGATATTCAAAGATTTAACCAGTTCTCTAACTTCATCCGCTTTACCTTTTCCAATACCAAATTTTGACCTTGTTAAATGTTTCTGAGTTACAGTATGCAATATTGAATAGCCCGCAGATTCTGCCAACGACTTGGCTTCACTAGCAATGTGGTTTACCGGGTAAGTGATTAGCAGTGCGGACTTATTCACTAGAGTCTACCTCAGTGTATAGATTAATTCGAAAAAATCTTTCTAACTTTTTGGTTAATTCTTCATCAGGCTTAAGTGACCCGCTCTCTATTTTCCGTAACAACGAAGCCCTTTCCTTTATGAGAAGTCCTAACTGTTCGTGTGTAAGTCCCTTAGACATCCTGGAATTTCGAATCACTTCTGAAAAATTTTTGACCAAGATGGAAGAATCTTCAAAGGTGATCTTGTCAAGTCTTTCAATTTTTTTTGGTCGCGCTGGAAGTTTTCTTTGAATATTTTGTTGATTATTTGATGGCTTACCTCTTTTTGAACATGCCTTGCACACTGTTAACAGGTTGCCTTCTACGTAAACTCTTTCTCCGTTATCGATTATCTGAATTCCGCAGATTTCACAAGAAGCCATGGATGACTCAGTGATAAGTTAACATCTTGTTTATTTTTTTCTAATCGAATTTCTGAATGGACTTCAACCAATCATGATCGAGTTACGGAGCCAGATATGTTTTATATAGAGACTAAATAGAACAAGACAAGCGTTGAATCCTAACGAAAAAATTTCTTATCATATAGATGCACTTTTTGGTAAAGGTGTTTCTAATGTTTTGCCAAAAGAACTTTCATTTATATATTCCAGAAAAACCGGAAGGATAAAGAGTTTTGGGATAAACGATCGGCTCGTAGGTACGTTAAGATCAGATGGAGGAATAGCCCTAACAATTTTCGGTGCCTCAATCTTATTGAATAGCGGTAATTTCAAGCAGAATTGTATCATTCCAAATCATGATGCTCTTCCTTTTGTTAGTGAGGGAAGATCACTATTTTGTAAACACGTTGAATGGTTTGGTTCAAACATCAATATTGGATCAGAAGTGGTAGTTATAGATAAGAAAGGCGAGGTGGTTGCAGTAGGAAAATCAGTCGTAAGTCAATCCCAATTGCATGGTAGAATTGGAGATGTCGCAGTAAAAGTTAGAGAAGGAATAAAAAGTAGAGGAGAGCATCAAACTCCATGATGCGCGGTAATCGCGAGATGAGGCGGATGTTGGATAAAATGGGCCTAAATATGCAGGAACTGGAGAATATCGAAGAAGTTGTAATTAAGACTGATACGAAGGAAATCTTTTTGATAAAACCACAGGTAATTGAAATGAAGGGTAAAGACAGTACCATTTTTCAAATTATCGCAGGAGATATAGAAGAGAAAGAAAGAGAAGTGCCTACTTTTAAGGAGGAAGACATTATCCTAGTAATGCAGCAGACTTCAAGTTCAAGAGAGAAGGCCATAATGGCTTTAACCGATACTAAGGGAGATATTGCGCAGGCAATCCTTAATCTTACGACTTGATACTATCCGGACAAGCTCACAAAGTTACCTAGTGCAGAGTTAATATATGGTTGTAGGATTTTCTGGTACTGTATAATGTCCTCTGTAGAAAAAATTATTACTTCACTATCTGAACTTGAAAAGGATATTGAGAGTTTGTCAGTCAAAGTTCAAGACATGAAAAAGAGAATAATATCTACATCAGACAAAGAAATA
>JAATVN010000102.1 GCA_014523595.1 Nitrososphaerales archaeon TH5888
ATGCATTTTTGTCGAATATTTTGATATCCACACGAATAAATATCCTCTAATTAATTCGATTTATGGGCCGATAGCTCAGCTTGGCGGAGCGTTCGACTGATAATCGAAAGGCCGAGGGTTCAAATCCCTTTCGGCCCACTTTAAAAGTCATGCATTTATACCGTGGATGGATTACACTTTTTGATTCTTATTGGAGTTACAGTTGGAACAACAAGAACAGGTTTTGACGCCATATGATAATTTTCTATATGCGTTGAAGGCAAAGGAAACAAAGAGGCAGTATCCACACAGACTTGACAAATTTTTTACATTCATGGATTTTAATGGAACGATTGAAGAAAAATGCACTAAACTTTATGAGTTTAGCAACAAAAATAATGCAAATGCATCAGAGTTTTATCTAATCAAATTCATAAATCATCAGAAAAAAAGGATTTACCCACAAGGGGAACCTGTGCCAGTCGATTACTACAATTTTTTGCAATGCTACGAATGCGATTCTGTATATGCAGTCTATGAATTAGAAAAGGAATCCCAGATTAAAGACGTGGTTGAAACTGTGGATAATCCCTTTGATATTGGAACATCATTTCCAGGAATTGATAAGAGGACCTCGGTTGGTGGCAAAAACGCAAGAAAGAAAAGAGAAAGACAAAAACAGTTAGATGACATTACAGACGATGATGTTAAAAGGGCATTGGCAAAAGGGCACACATTGTTTAGTTACTCTGAGCATTAACCATAATGGGAAAAATTATTAGTTGCCATAAATTCTAAGGCATGTTGAATAAAATTACTATTTATGGAGTCTACATCGCAATCTGTTTTGTTTTTGTCAGTTTCTTAATGGATTCATCTCATGCTCAATCAGCAGACAATTTTCTAAATTATACTAATAATGATTTGAAGTTCACCATTCAACATCCATCAAATTGGCTGGTTGTAGAAGATGAAAAATCTTCTCATGAAAGAGTGTGGTTTAAGGTATCGAATAGAATCATGCCTATATTTGTTGTTCAAATTCACAAAGTTGAACCCTATAATGACACTGAGATGATGTCACTAAAAAATACATTACAACAATATGTGCAGGAAAGACAAGACCTCCTTTCTTCTCTAGATATAGATTATAATCCGGTTAGACAAAATAACGTTACTGTTGGAGGAAATTTTGGATTAAAGGTCGAATTTACTGTTGGTAATTTTTTTACCTCGGATATTTTTACTATTGCCAATGGAAAATTATTTGAACTTTCTTACCACGATGATCCACAAAGCTTGTCCCAGAATGTCAAATTGGCAGAGAAAATGGTGGACTCTTTTCAGGTCATAAAATAACCAATTCCGATGATCTCAAAAGGGATTGAAAATGCGTCATAGACCAATATCTTACAATTAATATCAACCACAATAACAAAATTTTTTTATTGTTTCCTTGATAAAATAATTGTGCAGGGCTTGACTGTTGTTTTTTTGATCAATAACAGGAAAGTCTTCTGCACTTATTTGTTCAGTAACTGGACAACCGTTACCATTCTATTTTTTTTACTTTCCCTAAATCCTCAATTTTTACCATGAATTTATTCTGACAATCGTGACAAATAAAAAATGCTGTGGCATGCGGTCCAGACCCTGATATTCAAATTCGACCACTGACAATGCAATTGCACCTGAATTCTTGCAATATAAGCACAGAAAAACCATGGATTTGATACGCTCGATTATCTGCTGTTTTGCTGCAGAAGGATGATGATTACTGAATCCTAAACACCAATTCATAAGAACCGTGGATCATATTATCACGACCGTGTATGCAGTGAAATGCATTGCACGTCTAATTATTCTATTTGAAAAGCCTTCAATGAAAGCGTAAGAGCATCCAATTATGTAAGGTTAAATAGTCGATATATAAGTTAGATTAATTGCATTATAGCAAGATTTTAGTATCTGGAATTTTAATTTCAATTTTCACCTTGATTATATTTCTGAATATTCAGGTGGAGGTTAAAGGTAGTTTAGATCCTGGTCAAAGTGCTTTTTTACAGAAAAGAGAGGGTTTTCTACCATACAATAATACTGATTATGGATTTCAAATCCTTTGTCTTTCAAATACGATAACGATTCCTTTTCAGATAAACGCATTATCATTGTCTGGATTATGAACGGGATGATGCTACCATTTTTAATTAATTCTAATCACTTGATTGTTAGTTTTTCTAACTTTTATTACGCGTTTTATCTTTAATAATTTTCTAGGAAACTGGTATCTTTAAACAAAAGTTTTATGAGCATCCTTTGATCAATATGGTGTATTCATTCATGCCCATTGTCACTGTGTCGCTATTCGGTGGAAGAACCCAAAGAGAAAAGGATAGGTTGGCTGAAGCAATAACTGAAAGTTTCTGTAAGATCTTAGGAGTTGATAAGAAGGAAGTAGTAGTTGTATTTCAGGAGGCACCGCACGGTAACTTTTATTCCGAAGGCATCAGACTATGAATAATGACATTGAAGGATAAATTTTTGATTTAATGAATTCGCGGCCCTCTTTTTCCGTTAGCCTATATGTAATGCAATCCTGTATTAAGGAATTAAGAAACTTGCTTTCTATTTCGGTAACGTCTGCCATTAAGTTTATTGATCACCTTCATTGATTTGTAGTTTTTTGTTCGTCTTTTATCATTAAAGATCAATACTGGGCTCTTTTTGTGAGATTTTAACGTATGGACATTTTTTCGGAATGTTTAAACTTTACGCAATATGTAAATCATACAAAATACCTTATTTACAGCATGAATAACAAGAATATAGTATCTGCGGTCACGATTTTGGCAATTGCTTCCGTGTTGATTCTGGCATCAACAACAATAATGACAAATATGCCTAAAGCGTTTGCAACAACAGAGGCTTTTGTAGCCACTCTTGCTGGCGACAAAGAAGTTCCACCTGTTGATACTAATGCAACAGGATCAGCAGGATTTAGTCAGCCTCATCTTAGCAATATGTCATTTGGTATACAGGTAAATGACATTGAAAAGGTTACGGCAGCACACATACACCAAGGTAAAGAAGGGCAAAATGGACCCGTCATAGTAACGCTGTTCAAAGCCGACAATGACACAGGAACGGGACTCGTAAATGGACAATTAGTGGGTGGATCTATAATTAATGACATGCTTGAAGGTGCCTTGGCAGGTAAGGCTGTTGAGGTTGACTTGATCAAGGCAATACAGGATGGAGAGGCATATGTTAATGTTCATACGACTGACAATCCGGACGGGGCAATTCGTGGACAAATAGTTGCAGGTGGAGCACGATAGGAGTGAACTAGTCTTAGAACACTCAATTAACTTTTACCAATCTCACCTTTTTTTATTATGATATTCTCTTATTACTTCGTGCTTTAGCGTCATTTTCTATACTAATTTTATACCCATATTCCCATACAGTTTCAATCCTAAAGTGATTTTCTTTTCTGTTTTAAAAAAATTATCCTCCATGTTTGCTATGCTCTTTATTTTACTAAATATTAGTAATATGGACGTAAACAAGCACGATGCTATTAAATTGCAGACAAAAATTACCCGTACTTAAATATTAAATTCAATAGCATCGTCTTGTGATACTCACGGTTGAAAAATATTCAGAATAAATTAGAAATTCTAATATAGATCCACATGAGAAGTCGAGTTAGTTAGTCCCTTTCTGCCAATTTGTAAATGATAACGATTATGAAATTAAAGTGAGGTGTTAAGATATTCATCTTTTGCCCAATCAATAAGTGACTTTAGATCAGTAGTACTGTAATCAACGTCCATCTCCTGAGATACCTTCAACAAATCATTATTCGTAAAAATGGCGATCCTTAAATCGTTCTCGAACTTCTTCCTTAATGCCTTAATCGTATTAGACAGGAATTTCAGCGTATTTGCATTAAAAGAAAATATCATGACTGCAGAAAGGCCATTCATATTTTTTAACTTCTTAGTAATGAGTCTCTGAATGTCAATATCAAAAAATGGATCAATTTTGTTCTCAACATTTCCTAAATAGAATGAATGCCACCCTATCAAATGTAAAATTACCGAAGCAATTCTTGCATGGTAAGTTGCCTCTTCTGATCCAGAAACAACTATCGAATAGGCTTTTAATTTAGGAGTATCTATTGTAGAAACAAATTTTGTCATCAGTACGAGGTCGAGAGCAGTAGTAGAAATCAATAATTTTTCGCTTCCGCTAATTTTCCCTCTGTTGTACATGTCATTTAATATATTTAAAGTTGGTAAAATAATATCAAATAGTATTCTCTCTTTTGATATCGTTGAAAATAATAAATTCGAAATAATATTTATTGCTTGTGACTCATTTCCTTGAATTAAGCAATCTAAAAATTTTTGTTGTAGGTTGTGGGTATTTAACGGGAATTCAATCGGAGGAGCGTCTTTGTCCAAGTACCAAACATTAACGATTCCAATTTTTTTTTTCTTATCAACCCTTGTGCAAGCATCAGACTCAAGTATTTTGTAAGGGTCATTCGATTTATTTTGGTTTTTGAGGAAAGTTCAATTCCAGACAGACCAGCATAGTTTTGAGACAGAGCAGAAAATACCTTTTGCTTTACTTCTTCAAAATTATACCCGTAATGCATATGGAGATATTGATCATGTATGTTTTAATAGTTTTCATTTTTTGAATGACATTTTCAAGATTAATCAAAAAAATATAAGTCTATACTTATATCGGTTGCATTAGGAATGTCCAATAAAAAAGCGGTATTA
>JAATVN010000103.1 GCA_014523595.1 Nitrososphaerales archaeon TH5888
CTTCAAATTAGAAGCAGAAGATTCGAGATGTGATGCGGTTATAAAGCTTGTTTTTTTTAGCAAAGAATCAACTATTAGTAGAGTGTCACGAAGTTTATCGAGCTCCTCTTTTTTATTGGTAACTTCTTTAACTAACCATTCACGCACTTCTGCTGCACGACGAATATCATCTTCTGAAAAGGTGGACATGACATGATTCAATATATTAAAAACATATAATAGTTTTTCACATTATTTGCAAGCGAAGGAATTTCTTAATTTCATAACTTTAGAGTTAAATGAAGATCTCAAGGCTGAGACTTGATACCTCTTATTCTGGTGGCTGATTTGTTAACCAATTTGGATTTAGATTGCTTTCCTAGCATTTCGAGCAATTTCTTTGCAAATTTTAACTTTTTTCGTTTAAGATCAATATCTACGTCTTTATCATTTGTTGAGAATTTCCTTGGCATGTTGTCAAAATCCATACCTATTAAAGTAATACTTTTTGCCCTCATTTCTTCAGCCAAAAAGACGCTTCTGTCTCCGTCAGTAAATCCCCCAAAATTATATACGTTCTCCGTCGGCATTACTTGAGTCGTACCTATTACTTTACTAAATTTAGGAACATGTTTTTCCAAATTCTCCATATTATCACCGTGAGCATGGATAACCATTATCGCTCCAAATTTATCAGCCATCCTTAGATATTTTGGATTTCCATCAAGGTCCGACACCACTATATCCGGTTTAATCTTCTTATTCAATAAAATCTCAACCACACCATTGGCAGCTATTTTTACATATTTTTTATTCTTCTTGATAAACTCAATATTTTTTTCCAGACTAGGACCTGCTCCAATTACAAGTACTTCCTTTCCTTGTATTTTCTTTTGGATCTTAGACACCTGCAATGCTTTTCTCTTTATCATATGACTCAGCAATTCAGCTGCCTTCTGATCTGTTTCTGTACTATATCCAAATTCCGTCCTAATCTGCTGATAAAAAGGGAACCACTCTATGAATTTCACATTTAGAAATAAAAGAAGGTTACTAATAGATTGTTTGATTTATGAAAGCGATGATTGTAGAAGACCAATTATTTCGGACATTTTTTACATAAATAACTACTAATTTATTTTAGTCTAAGATATCATTGCAATTAGGCTTGCTCTAAAAGAACCATAACTTTATGCAGTTAGAAGATCTCATGAAAAATGACTATATTGCATATATTTATGATTCTGGGATAGTTCGTAAGGATGTTTATCGATTTCAGCTCCCTAGCTACCTCCATAGGAATAGGAGGGTTAGCTACCTCTATAGGGATAGGAGGATTTTTGGGATTCTTGATGGGATATGCTATAAAGAAAATATTAAAAATAATCATCGTTGTCGCCGGATTATTGGTAGGTATCATGTACTATTTGCAATACAACGGACTAGTTGCGCTAAATTGGGCGAAGGTCGAAGCCACATTAGGAAATGCTATGACTAATTTTAATGGCTTTAGTCTTAACACTCCATTCTTTCCCGGTATAAGCGACCAAATCTTGGATGCCATCTCAAATTCGGGGATTCCACTAACTGGGGGGTTTGCAGCGGGATTTGCCTTCGGTTTCAGTAAAGGTTAGAACGCAATATCAGAGATGGATTTTCGATAGCCCTCTTCATTTTCATGTAACAATTATAATACATCTGCTGTCATGTACCTATTATGAAGAAAAAGACATCTGGTATGGTATTCCCAGGTGAATATATAGCAGAAATTGAAGAATTTGAAGCGGGTAATCATACTTTCACTCTTGATGGGACTATCAGATCAAGTGCGTTAGGGAAGAAGGAATATGATTTTAAGAGAAGAACCATTAAAATTGATCCAATTAATCCTCAAGAATTACCCAAAATAGGAGATGTCGTTATGGGATTTGTGGAAATGTTATTTGGATCTATGATATCAGTCAAGTTATTTTCTGTTAATAACAAACTGTATACTTCAGGCCTATCCGCCATTGCTTCAGCAAGAATGGGAAATAATAAGGGATGGAATCGAGATCGATATAATAGGAAACCAAAATCGATTTATCGAATTGGCGACATTATCAGGGGTCAAATTACAAGTCTGATGAATTCATCAATTCATATCGCTGTAGATGGAACTAATTTTGGCCTGTTATACTCCTTATGTTTGAACTGTGGTGGAGATACAGTTAGAATAAACAATGGTATAAAATGTATAGAATGCGGTTCATATGAAGAGAAAAGAGTGGCAAACGACTATGGAACTAGTCTCTTAAAATCCTTCCACTAAAAATGAATTAAAGAAGGACCGATATAGATCTCGCTAGACAATAAACACTTATTCAGATAAAATTTTTAATACCTTTTCTGCATGCTAATAGATGAACAACGCACATTCATTTACAGGTAAAAAAATCGAACCTCCCCTTATTTCGAAGAATATGACCATAACACAATTGGTTGATTTTTTCGGATCTACAGGTTACAACGCAAGACGACTTTTTGAAGCAGCAAACATCATGAAGGAAATGATTGATAGTGGTTGTACCATCTGCTTAACCCTTGCAGGAGCGTTGACCCCAATAGGAATGGGGAATACAATCAAAACGCTTATTGAAAGTGGCTTTGTAGATTGGGTAGTAACAACTGGGGCTAATGTTTACCATGACCTTCATTTCGCTTACGATTTACCTGTAAGGCAAGGTCATTTTCAGGTTGACGATGACGTGCTCTTTTCCAAACAAATTGTACGAATTTACGATGTATATATAAAAGAAGTAGGCACTTTGCAGGCTCAGGACATTATTGTTCAAAGAGAAGTGAAGAAATTCGAAAAAAACTTTACCAAATCATATTCTACTGCAGATATGTCACATAAACTTGGTAAGGCAGCTTTCGAAAATTCACCAAATCCGAAAAAATCATTTCTTGCTTCAGCGTTCAAAAATGACGTACCAGTCTTCATTCCTGCGATAAGTGATTCTTCTATAGGACTCAATATGCTACCTTTGATATTTGAAGATGTGACGAGATTTCCAAATGTTATGTTGGATATTGCTGAATCAACAGCGATACTTTGGAAAAGTAAAGTTTCCGGTGGTATAGAATTAGGCGGGGGAGTTCCAAAAAATTTTTTCCAACAAACCGGACCTGCATTATACCAAATACTGAAACTAAAGGAAGGCGGACACGATTATGTAATCCAAATTACTGATGCACGACCTGATACCGGTGGTTTATCTGGAGCGACTATACAGGAAGGAAAAAGCTGGGGCAAAATAAAGACCTCTCATAGAAACAATGTAATTGTTTATGGAGATTCTTCAATTTGTTTTCCAATAATTTGCTCTTATGTCTTGTCGGAATGCAAGAAACGCCCAAGAAAGAGATTATATTCAAAGAAAAATGGTTGGGTGGAGGAGATGAAAAAAGAATATTTGAAAAATAAATAATTTTTACAACCTAAAAATCCAAATTCATTCAACATAGAAAGGATGGCATTTTTAATCAGCTTGGGTGTTCAGATAACACTTGATTACTGAGTATTGTCAGCCTTCACCGTTATGCCTATGTTGAAAACCATTATGGCATGTTATTTATCATGTCCATGCTATATAACCATATTCAAAATTAACTATATTGTATATATTCCAAATAGATCTGTTTCATTCTGCGAATTATGAGTTAGCTGATGTCAACAATCAGAAAAACATTAAAGACGATGTACAGTTTAAAGATGAAAAGAAACAATGTTAAATTATTCAAATATTAAATTAGGAAAATGGGATCTTTGTGATTTAGTCGATGATAGGTCAACAGGGAACTTTGTAAAGTTAGTTGATAACATCAAAAAAGATGTCAAAGAATTTGAAGATAACCGGCAAATCCTAAAACCAGATCTGAACTCCTCGAGTTTTGAAAGATTAGTTCATGAGATTGAGAATATTCTGGAAGCTCTTAGCAGAGTCAATAGTTTTGCCCAGCTTAAATACGCTGCCGATACTTCATCCAATGAAGCTGCAGCTCTGGTTCTTGAAACCGAAAAATTGAGTTCACAGATTAGTAACCAAACTTTATTTTTTGATTTATGGTTCAAGAAAGGACTTGACAAGAATAATGCTCAACGATTAATTGACAGCATCTCTGCTGTTTATAGGGAATATTTAAAACATATGAGATTGATTGCGAAATATTCACTTAAAGAGTCAGAAGAAAAGATTATCAACACTCTCGAGGTAACCGGTCCAAGTGCCCTTGTAAAAATATATGATAGAATGAGTAATAATTTTGAATTTACAGTAATAAAAAAACATGGAAATACAAAGAGGACCAAAATATTCACAAATAAAGAAAAACTGCTTTCTTTGGTAAGGAGCTCTAAAGCAAATGAGAGAGAATCTGCATACAAGGCATTATTCAAAACCTATGAGAAAAATAGTGGGGTTCTAGGGGAAATTTACCAAAATTTAGTAACTCAATGGAGAGATGAAAATATTTCTATTAGAGGATTCAAATCTCCTATCTCAGTTAGAAATATTCATAATAATATAAATGATACCACAGTAGAGACACTCTTGGCAGTTTGTAAAGAAAATGTGCACTTATTTCATGATTATTTTATCGAAAAAGCTAAATTAATTGGTATGAAAAAACTAAGACGCTATGATCTCTACGCACCAATTTCAAGCAAAAATATTCCTAAATTTACGTTTAAGAATGCTACAAGATTAGTCTTAGATACTTTTCATAAATTTGATCCAAGTTTTGCCTTGTACACAGAGCGCTTGTTTAAAGAAAATCATATTGATTCTGAAATCAGGAATGGAAAAACAGGGGGTGCATTTTGCTATACTGTTGTCCCAAAAAGGACTCCTTATGTACTCTTAAATTTTGATGGAATGATGAGAGATGTTTCAACAATGGCTCATGAATTTGGACATGCAATACATAGTATGTATGCTTCTGATAAACCAATTTTGGTATCACATGCTCCCCTTCCATTGGCGGAAACTGCATCTGTATTTGGAGAGATGCTTCTCAATGAAGAAATTTACAAGAAGCTAAATAAGGAGAAGAAAAAGATTTTCTTGGCAGAACAAATTGATGATATCTATGCAACCGTTATGCGACAGGCATTTTTTACAATTTTTGAAATAGAAGCTCATAAGCAAATTGTAGAAAAGAGTGTTACTATTGATAACATCTCCGATCTGTATACAAAAAACTTAAGAACACAATTTGGAAATTCAATACGTATTTCAGAAGATTTTAGATGGGAATGGCTTTACATACCGCATTTTTATCATACTCCTTTCTATTGCTATGCATATTCTTTTGGAAATTTACTTGTGCTCTCACTATATCAGCAATTTAGA
>JAATVN010000104.1 GCA_014523595.1 Nitrososphaerales archaeon TH5888
GAATATTTAATATCAGCAAAAATGCACACAGAATTAGAATCTCAAATAAAAAAAGTTTTAGATATCGGCCTTGGGCAACTAGGCTTGCCTGTTGCAAAGTATGTGAAAGATAGAGGATATGAAACATTTGGATATGATATAAACCATCGAAGAGTAGAACATGCAGAAAAAAATTACGGAATAAAGAGTATAAAACGGTTTGATGACATCGATGTTTTTATATTGTGTGTATCGACCCACGATCCCAATGATGACTATACACCTTTTGTAGATGGCTTATACTCACTCGCTCAAAAAATATCAAGACAAGCCAAAAATGGTTCGCTTGTTTCCATAGAAAGTACAGTACCCAAAGGAACTTCAAAGAAAATATTTGAAATGCTAAACCACAGACTTCATGTGGCTCATGCTCCTCATAGATGGTATTCGCTTGAAGAGGATATACATGGCGTGAATCAGGTTAGAGTAATAGGGGGAGTAAGTGATTGCTGTCTAAAAGTAGCACTACAATTTTACGATAGTGGTAACGAAGCTCTAGAATTCAATGACATCATTGCTAATAATAATAACCATGAAAATTCCAGAAGAAACGGTCTTGGTATTCCAATGCACCCTGTATCTGAAATAGAAATTGCAGAATTGAGTAAAATAATTGAAAATGCTGACAGATATATGCAAATAGCATTCTCCGAAGATCTCTACCTTTACTGTCAAGCGAATAATGTTAACTTCGGAGAATTAAGGGACGCCTTGAATACCAAATGGAATGTGAAAATACTTGAGCCTCGAGATGGTGTAGGAGGACATTGTTTGCCCAAAGACACAAAAATGTTCTTGCAATCATCAAAATCAATAAAAAGCAAGATATTGATGGCAGCAATGGAAGTTGACCAGGATTATCGAAGATTTAGAGAGTTGAGAGGGTACAGATTAATTCCACCAGCCATTAACAGTTCATAAATAGGCTAATTATCTAACTCTGGTTGTATGGAATCTAAATCAATTCTAGTATTCGGAGCCCATCCAGACGACCTAGAAATTGGCATGGGTGGCACCATAGCTAAACTCTCTGCTATGGGTTATGAGGTTCAGCCCATAATAGCTACGTTACCAAATTTTGTAAAATCTGATACCAAGGAAGGTAGAAAAACAGAGTCTATGTTATCAGCTAAAGTAATGGGTTGCAAATCTCCTGTGTTTCTTGACTTGCCACCAGATGAGATGGTATTTGGAAGAAAAATGGTTACATTGATAGACTCATTGGTAACTAAATACAAACCTGATTCAATTTTTACTCAGTGGTACGGAGATTCCCATCAGGATCATCAGATTTTAACAAAAAGTGTAATTTCTGCCTGCAGAGATCAAAATAACATATTCATGTATGAAACTACGATACCTGGAGGAATTACTGAAAATTCATTTAGACCACAATTGTATGTAAATATTACTGAAACTATAGAAACAAAGAAAAACGCTCTGGAGTGTTTCGAATCTCAGTCTATTCGTTGTGGAGAAATATGGATCCCGGCAATTCTTGGCAGATGTTCCTATAGAGGGTATCAAATTAATTCAAAATACGCTGAGGCTTTTGAAGTCATAAAAGTTACAAAATGGTAAATAGATAGAATCATCTAGTGGATGTTTTTTAGAATGATTTTGGAAAATATCATAACTAAATTATTTTGAGAAAAAGAAGGCATTTCCGAAACGCTGAAAAAATGATTATGGTATAAATCGTATTGATGTAAAAGCTCCCTTTCATGTCTTAATAAAGAAAAAGCTAGAAGTTTTGAACAGTTTATAAGTGAATATTTTATTTCCTTTTTGCAAAGGATTTGCTGAATGAAGCAAAACAAATGGGCTCGTAGCTCAGCTTGGATAGAGCGCCTGCCTTCTAAGTCTTAACAAAGAGAGCCGGAAGTCGAGGGATCGAAGCCCTCCGGGCCCGTGCTAATATTCAATACCAATAGATTGTCAAGTTGATAATGTCAACAGTAGTATTACAGAGGATTTTCTCGGCTGCTAGGTCGAATCCTATTTAGCGGTTTCAATAATACCAGTAAGCGTATCAACGTAACTCACGTTTATAAGAGGCTTGAAATGTAAAATTTTCAACTATGCTTGATGATAATCAATTAAAAGGTATGATAAAAAATGCCCGAGATGGATTTGAAAAACGAAATTTCACTCAATCTGCCGAATTGACCCTTATATTAAAGGACATTGATGTTAAAAAGGGTTTTAGCATAAATGAAGTCGTAAATCTACCTAACAAGACAACCAAGACTTCAAGCATATGTGTATTTGCATCCGGAGATATGGGAATGAGAGCAAGAAAGGCTGAAGTTGACAGAATTATTGAGCCCGAAGAATTAGACAGACTTGGCACGAATAAGAAAGATGCAAGAAAAGTTGTTAAAGCCTATGACTTCTTTTTGGCGGATACTTCGCTTATGTCCAACGTAGGTCGATCGTTAGGACAGTTCATGGGACCCAAGGGCAAGATGCCATCACCTCTTGCTTATGGAGCTCCGATAGAGAATATTGCAGATAGATTCAGAGGATCTGTCAGAGCCAGGGCAAAGAATCAACTCAACATATCCGCCAAGATAGGTGACGAAAAAATGCAAGATGAGCAGCTTGCAGGTAATGCGCTTGCAGTAATTTCTGCAATTGAGAAAAAATTGCCACAAGGTGACAAAAATATTCACAATGCGATAATAAAGTTTACAATGAGTAAGCCCTCCAAGGCTTCAGCTTTGGCACAAAAACAAAAGTAGGGAGATAGATAATGGTTACTGAAAAACACACTCGAACAAGTTATCCAAAAGGAAAACAGGATTTGTATCAACAGATGCTTGAACTTCCAAAATCTTACAATGTAATTGCCCTTTCAAAGGTCAACAAAGTACGGGCAACTCAATTGATGATGATAAGAAAAAAATTCCACAAAGATATTATCATAAAAGTAATAAAAAATAGGGTAACACAAAGGGCCTTTGAAAAGATATCAGATGTCAAAGGCATTGATAAATTGAGTTCCCAGTTAGAGGGACAATGTGCACTAATGTTTACTAATATTAGTCCCTTCAAGCTCAATCTAATTTTCGATCAAAATAAGGTATTTTTACCTGCAAAGGGGGGAGACATCACTAAAACCGAAATAATGATTCCGTCTGGTGATACAGGAATAACCCCAGGTCCTGTATTATCAGAATTCAAGGAAGCAAATGTTCCTACAAAGATAGACCAAGGCACAATATGGGTAAGTAAAGATACAATCGTAGCAAGGCCCGGTGATGTAATTTCTACAAAACTTGCGTCCCTGCTCTCGAAGATGAACATAAAGCCTATTGAGGCAGGCATTGTGGTTAACTATGCTCTTGAAGATAAATTAGTATTTGCAGAAAATGATCTAAGAATTGATTTAAAAGAATTCAGAAATGAATTGAGTAGATCGCATAATGAATCAATATCTCTTGCTGTTGAATCAAGTTACTTTACAAAAGAATCGATGGGATACTTGCTGTCAAAGGCGTCCAGGCATGCACAGTCACTGGCAATTGAATCAAATTATATGTCAAAAGAGACTGCA
>JAATVN010000105.1 GCA_014523595.1 Nitrososphaerales archaeon TH5888
AAACCGGATTTTTCAACTGAATAAGGATTTAATTATAATTTGAGTGCAATAGTAGTACATAGTTGGTTCGATTTCATAATAACAAGAAGGGAATTAGAATTCTTGCAATTGCAGAAAGTTTTCAAAAACAGGATAGGAAATCAATTTTGGCAGGCATTGTTATGCGACGTGATCTAGTAGTTGATGGTATCATATATGCAGATACAATTGTAGGTGGAAATGATGGCACTAATAAAGTTCTTTCAATGATTGATAGTCTGGGCAGAACTGATATCAACTGTGTTCTCCTAGGAGGATTAATAATCAGTTTATTCAATATTATTAGTGGTAAACATATTAATGAAATAACTGGTATACCAGTAATTGCCATTTCATACAGAAGATCCTCTGGATTGAAGAGCTCTATTCATGGCATGCCCCAGTACCAAAAAATTAAGGATTATTTGAAACTTGAAGAGCGAAAACCGTTGAGGTTGTGGACTGGAAAAACAATATATGTTCGTCATTGGGGGCTCGAATTTTCTGATGCTTCGAATTTGCTAAATTCACTAGTAATCCAAGGTGCTAAACCAGAACCACTACGAGTAGCTACACTAGCGGCAAGGGCTTATCGAAATTATTCTCGGTAAACCAAGACAAAAATATATTCTTATAGATTCCAATGATTGATACCAAGTTGCAATTATGGATCGATTTTATTAACTCCCTTCCTTAGATTTTGACGCTGATTTCGGCGTATAGCGTACGTAGGCGTCATAAAAAATTTCGTTTCCATGACCTGTTACCGTATGCAAAAAAGAGATATCCATCACAACCTTTGTTTCATTCTCTAAAAAATGATTAATATCCTGCTCAAGGCCATGCGGTTCATAAGACCTAAAAA
Source organism: Nitrososphaerales archaeon TH5888 (assembly GCA_014523595.1). GTDB lineage: Archaea > Thermoproteota > Nitrososphaeria > Nitrososphaerales > Nitrososphaeraceae > TA-21. The sequence continues at coordinate 884 of JAATVN010000105.1, forward strand.
ATTTTATTCTTTCCTTTGGCATATTTTGTTATAATGGAAAAAAGAGGAGTATATCAATATTATTAAAAAACTGGGCTAATCTAGCCTTTATTAATTTTGAATTCATTTGTACAAGAATTACTACAAAACTATTGTGTTTGGATACGGACTACGCTCTATTCAATAATTCCTTTTCTTTTTCTTTTACTATCGGTTTTACTTTGTTCATAATTATGTGGTGAAAATTCTTTGTAGTTACGTCCAGTGTAAAAATTATGACAAAGCACAAGTGATTTCTAGAATCAGTTATTGGTATTGTAATCCTCAATAATTTTTCATAGCTTGAGCATGTATAATCGATTTTACCGAGAACCGACTGCCATCTTATTCTCGTGTACTGTCTAGTAACAGCCGCAAGTGCATACTGAGCAGTTTGTTCTTCATTTAGCAATGGTTTAATTCCTTTTCTTTCATACAAAGCCAGTATTGTTCCGTGGTGATCAACAATTGCTGCAAACCTGATATTTTTATCAGATTTCGCTATTGTTTCACAAAATGATTTGAAGAAATTTGTCACAGGTAGAAACTAAATTTTCCGATATAATAAAGTTTAAGTAGGAACCTGATTTCTGGCTAACTCTTATTTAAGATTAAATCGTCATTGCAATTCAAAAAAATAAATAAGATATTTTTCAACTTACTCAAATACGGTGCGTAACATGGCTTCTAAAAGAAAACTTGCAATTGACTTGGATTCAGTACTTGCAGACACTATGGTTATTTGGGTTGAAGAATTCAACAAACGGAACAATTCGAGTATAACCAAAGACAATATTATTTCATGGGACATATCAAAAATTCTTGACATTTCTATTACCGAGGTTTCGGACATTTTTACATATATCTGGGATAAGCGCTGGATAGATATTCCTTCAACAGAACCTTCTATTGGTAATATAGTGTCTAATCTTCATAATAAAGGATTCAGAATTTCCATTTTGACAAAAAGATATAGAACTTCTGTGAGTAATGTCATAAAATGGTTGGATTTACACAAGATTCACTGCGATGATCTCATGTTCGTATACGATGATGCCCCAAAGACAGATTATCCGTTTGATATTCTAGTCGATGACGCACCTATAAATTTTAGCGATTTAGTACAGCCCAGAATTGGAATACTATTTAATCAGCCGTGGAACAAGAATTTTTCATGGCCAGTCAGAATTGACGCATTGAGTGAAGTTATTAATATTATTAAATCATACGACTGAAGTCTGCTAAGCCAGAAATTATCAATTACTGTTTTGAAGACACATTTTGGTGTCCTGAACAGAAATTTTAAGGTTAAATCATTGCTATAATCTTACTTTGTTACTCGAATTATTTAACTCAATCAAGTAAACAAAGATTAAGTATCTTCAGATTAAATTCTAATTGAAATGGATCAACACATTATAACTGGCAGCAGCAAACTTTACTCCGGAAAAGTATCGATCCGATTGGATAAGTATTACTTGGGAGATAGGATCATAGAAAAAGAAATAGTTGAACATTCAGATTCCGTAGGGATAATCGCATTAGACAACAAGGAAAATATTATACTGGTGGAACAATTTCGAATAGCTGCCAGAAATAGTCTGCTAGAAATTCCTGCCGGTAAAATTGAAAAAGGCGAAACCCCTGAAGATGCGGCATTACGCGAAATGAACGAAGAAATAGGTTACACGGGAAGATTGACACCTTTATTTCAGTGTTATCTCGCTCCTGGTTATGATACTGAAAAAATGTATTTCTTCTTGGCCTCAAACCTGAAAATTTCGAAAAAAAGACTTACACCGGATGAAGATGAACAAATAAAGATTAAACGAATGACATTGAGTTCTGCTCTAAAAAGATGTATTTCTGGAAAAATAATCGATTGTAAAACTATCGCGGCAATTAATATGATATTGAATTCTAAAAATAAATTGGTTAGGAACATGTTCATACGGGCCTATCTCAGGAATGAAAAGTCTATAAAACAAGGAAGATAATATCACTCATGTCTCAACCAAAATACAAGAAATTATCGGGAAATGAATTAGATGAGACCGTCAGGACTCTGAGAGGATGGGAATTAAAAGATGGAAAATTGCAAAAGTCTTTTAAATTTGCAAACTTTATCGAGGCATTTGGTTTCATGACAAGGATAGCTTTAGAGGCCGAAAAAATCAACCATCATCCTGAATGGTCAAATGTTTATGATACTGTTAAAGTTAGACTGAGTACTCACGATGCAGATGGAATCACGGATTACGATATCAAGCTTGCAAATATCATAGACCGGACTAGGGCGTAGTACGATACCAAGTGCGCACTAAATGAAAATGTTGTAACTCATTATCGTAACTAAAACTACCAATATGATGGATGTTACCCCGAATAGATTTGTTTCTATAAGTTTTGAGGTATTCATATTCTAAATTAAAGAATAGTTATCTTGCTGTGCATTTATTATGGGTTTACGAATTGAGTGCCAAAATGTGAATTTATTTCAATTAGTTTAAGTTGATGTCATAAATTGAGTAATCATAATAATTATGAATTATCGGCTTGAGTAAATGTTCTAGATTTCAAGATTAATATTAGTAAGAACTATAATTAATCGATGAATACATATTAACACGGACTAACTGTTATCTTTGTCATTGATTAGCAACACTTCTTGCATTAGCCAATCGCAAAATTTTTTCACATTCTCGTCAATCCTACACCAAAGATGTATCGAACCTGGTAAAATTTCTATCCTGCCTTGAGGAGTAAGAATCTTCAACCCTTCCTTACCTTCGTACATATAAGCATCTTGTGGTGTCACACTTCCTAAGAACTCAATGGCCTTTTGTTTGATGCTTTCTCGAGGTATCGGAAAACGCCTCCGGAACTTATCAACCACCAAGCCCAAATTTTCTGCACCATAATCTTCTACATCGTAAATTTTTTTCGGATCTGGAAAATGCATGTTTAAGGTTACATGATATCTTGATCCAGTGAATTCAGACAATTGATTTACAAGTTGGTATGCATTATTCGGGCTTTTCTTTAACGATTTTTGAATTTCGCTTTTGTGATACTTAATGTTAAATAATAAATCTGAATACAAATCAGAAAAACTCATTTGTTGAATAAAAACGTCACATTAAATAAATTATTCTACTGTATTTGTCATTAACGCAAAATAAAACATTTCCGTTGAATATCCCATTAATGTTTGATTTCAGTCATAACCCTCGATATCGGTACAAGTACTGACGACACTTAAATCTTATTTAGTAATATCATAACACAATCATATGTTCGCAACCGATTCTAGTTCTGAGCGTGCTACAAGTATTGAAGATTATCAATATACATGTACCGAATTTATTACAGACATTAGTAGAGACTATAAAGATTGGGTGGATAGATATCAATTAAGCAATGAAGAATCATCCAAAAGAAAAGAATCCATCGATAATGTCGTTACAACCACTAATAACTGGATAAGAAACTTTTGTAATACTATAAAGAAGGTTGACATAGTTATGAATGACGGTATAAACAAAATGGCCGAAAACACGGCCGGCTACCCGTTTCATTTTGAGGTTTCTGTAAATTCAGTGAAAAGATATTCAAAACACAGCCAAGGTACGGTGGCCCTGAGAATAAACGCTATACCTCAAGAGGGGAGACTGGTTAGATTAGGAAAGTATAGCAAGAATGAATTGTTTCTCATCTCATCGAGTTCCCCCGTATCACATACAGTAAGTGAGGAGAGTATGAACACCGTTGATATCCTGGATGACTTCATAACACTCGATGCATCAAGTTGTGAAAAAGGCAGCATTGTTTCTATTACTATTATTGTCGAAGAGGTAAGAGATGATTATGTTTCCGAAAGTAGAGGGTATTCCACTATTATCATGATCATTTGAGTTAGTTACCAATTAAAGAGAGAAAAATCAATCGAACTTGTACGATACGAATTTGATGATTAGAATCATATATGATTCATCCAATATACGGACACGTTACGCTTATTCTTAAACATCCTAGTTGTGGTGTTTCTGCAAAATACTGAATAGGATCTAAAGAAACAGTTAAAATAAGCAATATTTTTTTCATCACTAGAAGTCATGCGACGGTCGTCCAGTTTGGTCTAGGACATCAGATTGCCAATCTGGTAACCCGGGTTCAAATCCCGGCCGTCGCAATTAGTTTTTCCGATAAAGGGTCACTTTTTTGGTTTGCTTATTATCTCCATCATCTGATTGTAAGCACTCTCCGCGCTATCTTTTCTTGGAAGCTGAATTACGAGCAAGTTTCCTTGAGAAACACTTTCAGAATCCGTCGGAGCTATGGCAATTAATCCAGTATTTGCCAAAGCCTCGAAAAATTCAGGCATTTTATTTGCATAAAAAAGGTAGTTTTCATCGAAACCGTAGTCAAGGTAAGTCATCAGTACATCAACAAATACATGCTTCGAGTCATGAAATAAATCTAACAGTACATCAACAGCCAGTTTTTTACCCGCAACTTTTCTAATTATTTCATCATATCTTTTGGAATCAAT
>JAATVN010000001.1 GCA_014523595.1 Nitrososphaerales archaeon TH5888
TACCTTTGTGTATAAATGTGGTTATACCTCGTGTAACTACTGCCTTGTTCTTGTTATTCTCAGTTGTGTCTACAACCAAGGATATTCTATTGTTTTTATTCAGATTAGCATATTTCAGGGTATTGTAGTCTGTGGCAAAATAGAATTTTCCCTTGTCAAAAATATATGAAACGGGAGTTACATGTGGCAGGTTGTTATAGCATGTTGCAATTCTACAAATTTCATTCAAACGGAGAAATTTAATTTCGCCTTTCCTAAAGGTTACACCTTTCATATTTATAACCATAATAAATGCAATTTATTATTTTTTAGAATTGGCGGATAATTTGTAATATTAACGGACTCGAATAATCAACCAATGATACAATTTGAATAATATCTAAGTAGCCAAATGATATAAAATGTCATTGTGGTGATTATGCATGGAAAAAGAGAGCTCATCAAATGATGGGATAGTGATTGTATACACAGGAAATGGAAAAGGTAAGACGACGGCGTCGCTAGGAGTGGCGCTGAGAGCCATAGGTCATGGACTCAGAGTTTGTATGGTTCAATTCATCAAGGGGGAATGGCATTATGGAGAGCTCAATAGTATAAAAAAACTAGAACCAGAATTTGAATTGATAGTTGCAGGTAAAGGTTTTATAGGAATTATTGATGATGACCATGCCTTTGAGGAACATGTAAGGGCGGCAAAAACCGCACTCGATATCGTGGAACAAAAAATTTCACTTGATACCTTTGATATTATTATCTTGGATGAAATTAATTATGCATTACATCTGGGAGTGTTACAGTTAGCCGATGTCATGAGGATCCTCCAAAATCGTCCAAGACATCTGTCGCTAATTCTAACTGGAAATCATGCCTGTGAAGAAATCATCACGTTGGCAGATCTGGTTACTGAAATGAAAGAAATAAAACATCCTTACAAAAAAGGAATAAAGGCCAAAAGGGGTATTGATTTTTGAAAAAAATCATATTATAAGCAAACTTAAAGTATAGTACTAAGGTGCGTATTTTCTAAATGGTCACTGATATCAAACAACTTCCTGAAGCCGGTGATTTGGTAATTGCAACGGTAAAGGAAGTTACGGGTCATGGAGCTTACGTGTCTTTAGATGAATATCAAGAATTGACCGCATTTCTGCATGTATCTGAAATAGCAACAGGATGGATTAGGAATATAGAGAGATACGTAAGACCAAAACAAAAGACTGTTCTTAAGGTTATTAGGGTTGACAAATCGAGGGTAGAGGTTGACCTTTCTTTAAAGCAGGTATCACGTGAAGAAAGGAAGTCTAAACTCATAGAAGTAAAGAAGAGCGAAAAGGCTTCCGCCTTTATGCATATGATTAAAACTAAAACTGGTTTGAGTGAGGAGAAGATTAAGGAACTTCAGGATGTTGTATTGCAAAAATTTGATTATCTCTATGACATGTTTGAGGCCGTAGCGTTTAAGGGGATTGACTCTATAAAATCGCTTGATATTACTGACGAGGTCAGATCAGCAATAGCAGAAGAAAGTAAGAAGATCCAGATTCCCAGTGTGGAGATTCGAGGAGTGATAGAACTTAACATAAATGAACCACAAGGAGTCGAGATTATCAAAAATGTCCTATCCTCGGCACAACTTGACAAGAATAATACTTCAGTTGAAATTTCGTATATAGCAGCTCCGAGATATCGGATAATTGCTAAAGCAGAGAATTACAAGATCGCTGAAAAGACATTGAATAATGCTATTGAGAAAATATCTAACTCAGTAGGGAAAAAGGTAGGACTGTTTAATTATATCAGAGAAGATTCTAAAAAAAATAGACGATAAGCATTTATGAAACATCTATTACGAAAGTGTGAATTTTGCAAGACTTATACTCTTGAAGAGAAATGTACTAATTGCGATAATCGGACTCTTGATCCACATCCGCCAAAATTTTCTTTGGAAGATAAATACATTAGATACAGAATTAAGGAAAAGTACGAATCCTGAATAAGTACAGAATTTATTTAATTAATTCTCTGCTAATAATAAGTAAAGTTTTGTTTGTCAGGGAAGATCTGACGATGTATTGTTACTAGTATTCCCAGTACTAATGTTCGCGCTCTGATTATTCAATACACTGCTTGCCGCATCTATTACCTGCTCAAGTGAAGAAGAGGACGAATTTCCATTGCTTGCAGCATCTAATACATCCTGCAAAGATGTAGATTGGCCTCCGCTGATTGCTTGAATGA
>JAATVN010000106.1 GCA_014523595.1 Nitrososphaerales archaeon TH5888
CCGGTAAGAACTTTAATGACCTTGCTATCTCGCGTTGTGATAGTAGTTGATTATCATTATTAAAGTAAGGATAATAGAAAATCAGACCGAGTATCTAGAAGAATGTTAAAGTGAGTAATCGAGATTTAAGTAATAATTCTGTAGATGAAAGTATTTCTGCACTAGAGAACAATGACAAGATTAAACGACATTCTGATACTTTATCTGCAAATCAAATTCAACATACAAAGAAACTAGACGAAGATTTCTTTAAGGATATAATACTGAAATCAATTCCAAAGGAATCCCAAATTACAAATATAAGATTTGAAGGTCCGTATGTTGCTCTTTATACGTTAAATCCTAAATTTTCATTAACTGAATTAACCTATTATCTTTCATCACTTTCAAAAAATGTTAAGAAAAGATTTGTGGTAAGAACGGATCCCTCAATTAGGTTATCTGAAGACGAGACAAGATCCACAGTAATAAAGATGTTACCAAATGAGGTTACAATATCTGCTGTATTTTGTGATGATGCGACAGGAGAAGTAGTCCTTGAAGTAAACCACCCTGAATCTGTAGATGCAAATATGGTAATCAATATTGCACAGGCGACAGGTTGGATAGCACACACATTACGTTCTCCACATATTCAGTCAAGTAGTATGAACATGATTCATTCTACTCAGAAGAGTTCTGCAAAGGAGAGGAATCTTTTCTTACAATCACTAGGGAAAAGAGTTTTCAGGCCACCTTTAGTTTTGGAAAGCAATGATTCCAATTTAAATTTCTTCAATCAATCAAGCGATAAGAGATCAGAAATTACTGAACTGAAATCTAAGATTAGGAACAAGGAGGAAATAGCTATTTTTTGTCTGGGCGGGGTTAAACAAGTTGGAAGGTCATGTTTTATTGTAGTAACTTCCGAAAGCAAGATTATGCTTGATTGCGGGATAAATCCTGGTGAACCGCTAGGAATTTCAGCTTATCCACGATTAGATTGGTTTAATTTTGATCTTGACGAGATAGACGCTGTAATCATAAGTCATGCACATATAGATCATCAGGGATTTTTGCCAACATTATTCAAGTTTGGATATAAGGGTCCTGTTTATTGCACTGAACCCACACTACCTTTAATGACTCTACTACAGTACGATTCAGTAAAGATTTCTAAAAGCAACGGTACATTTTTACCATACGAAACAAGAGATGTATATGAAGTTATCAAGCACTGTATAACGTTACCTTACGGGAAACCTACCGATATATCGCCTGATATCACCATAACCTTCAACAATGCTGGACATATAATGGGAAGTGCTACGGTACACATCAATGTATTCGGGACTCACAATATTCTTTATTCCGGAGATTACAAGTATGCCAGAACCCAATTATTGGATAGCGCTGTTTCTGCTTACCCCAGAGTAGAGACATTGATAACCGAGAGTACATACGGAAACACAGTCGATATAATGCCAGATCAATCTGTAGTATACAAAACTTTTACCGATGCTATTAATAAGACCTTGTCAGCTGGAGGAAAGGTATTAATTCCTGTTCCTGCAGTCGGAAGGGCCCAAGAAATAATGTTGGTCCTTGATAAGGAAATGAGAGAAGGACGTCTTATGGAGGCACCGGTCTTTATCGAAGGAATGATATCTGAAGCCAGTGCAATACATATGTCCTATGCACATTACCTTGGATTTGATGTAAGAAAATCAGTATCTAACGGTGTGAATCCATTTCAATCAGAGTACTTTACAGTAGTTAATGGCTACGAAAGAAGGGAAGACGTATTCAACGATGAAAACCCGAGTGTCATAATGGCAACCTCTGGAATGCTGGAAGGAGGTCCATCCGTAGAATACTTTAAGAAAATCGCACCAGACAAGAAAAATAACATACTATTTGTTTCCTACCAGATTAATGGAACATTAGGAAGACGCGTCATTGATGGCGGTTTGATGGAAATCAGTATGCTGGATGAAAAAGGTAAGGTTAAAGTTATTCCGATTAAATGTGCAAGTCAGAAAATCGATGGATTTAGTGGCCATAGTGATTTTAACCAGATAATGAATTTTACTGCAAGAATAAAACCAAAGAGAGTATTGGTCAATCATGGTGAAAAATCTAAATCAGAAAACGTAGCTAGCAATATTTTCTCTAGATTCAAGATAAGATCTATTGTTCCTGATAATAGAGAAATTATCAAGTTGAGATAATTATGAAACCATACATTTCCTATTCGGATTTAGAATAATTTGGAGCTAGATATTAGTAGATGAACCGAGCTGATATTGCTGGTCCTCATATTGGTAAGAATGTACCTTTTTACATACTTTCTGGAACATGATGGCTCTTATGTACCTGATAGCTTTTCCCATTGACGTGCATTTGTTAAAGTTCGGATGTCTAGATTAGTGTAAATGGCACACGGACCTACGATTTGGATTAGTTTGAAGCATAATCCGACAAATAATAGGGTATTATATTAATGATCTTAAGATGCTGTAGTTAAGCTTATACTAATAGCAACATTGACAAAGGTAAGGTAGCAGTGACATCAGAATGGGCGAGGATGGATCAAAAATGGATGTTTTGTTCAGTATCTTTTTAGATATGTAGGTATAACTATAATTGTAATTGGCTATAAGATACAAATGTATTAATTGTAATATTGTGCTTAGCGGTGAAGGTGCGTCCAGACATTATCTTGCTAATCCTACTCATAAACTTGAAAAACTTCCACCTCAATTAAAACAAGCCAAGAATATTGATTCTTCTTGATTTGAGGGATGAATTTCCTATTCTCTTATACTCTCTAACGTTGAAACGACCTGCCACAGCAAGGTCCGTATATGAGATTGCATCTGCGGATTTTGAGTCACATTATCTAGCATACTTATTGTATTTGCCGCCCTAACAGAAATAGATCCGTTTTTTTCATCCTTTATTCCTGTCAAGATCTCTCTTACAATATTTCGAATATTTTTTTGAATATTATTGTTCCTAGCTATACTATCCAAAGTGCTGATCGCATTTGCAAGCCTCTCCTGATTTTCCTTGTCCCTTATCTCTTTCTTTGAAGCCATTGATGTATACACTCTCCACTTTTTTATCTTACAATACAGTGACTTTTGAATGTTTTTCCAATCATCCTAACATAATTTTATTATAAATCTGAATTTTATTAGACAATACCAATTAATATTAACTAGACGCTATTGTAGACATACATGTCGGAAGCGGACACAACTACTAAGAAAAGCATATCTCAACCACCACTTGATTTACTTTTCAATCCTTCAGTATTATCAAAGAAAGATGTATGGGAAATTGATCTTTCATTGCTATTAGAAATGTTGTTAAAACTAATCAATAATAGTGGAAAAAAAGACCTTAGAATGTGCGGGATCGCAGCATTGTCATCTTCACTAATCTATCGTTTGAAGGTAGAGAGTATCCTGCGACTAGAGAAAATCTCCAAAATTAAAAAGGGAGTTGAGGATTTTGATACCCAACCCATTCCAAATTTGAAGCCGCTTGAAATTCCGTTTAGGATAGAACCTACTTACCCTGTGAGTCTAGAAGAATTATTGCACGTACTTGAAAACATGATAAACGGACTGGCAAATCCAAAACCAAGACGGAATCAACTTAATCTGGAATCTGTGGAGACGTTCAACTTTGATGAGTACCTGGTGAAATTCGAGAAGATTTTGCAATCTTATGAGGATATGATTTTCGATATCGTAACTGCCGACAAGTCTGTTGAATTCAAGAATCTTACGGTTAAGATGAATTCTGTTGAAATAGTCAGATGCTTTATTGCAATGCTATACCTTGCCATGAAAAG
>JAATVN010000107.1 GCA_014523595.1 Nitrososphaerales archaeon TH5888
AATGGATCGAACAGTACTCAAAAAGTGATTTAAAAAAATATCTGAATATCAATAATACAACCTAACTAATCATATGAATACTAATCTCAAACTTTTTATGATTTGCGATTTATCTGGTCTGCTAGGATTATACCACGATCACAATAGTGGTAATTCAAGAATCGATAAGTCTTTCTCTTATTTGAGGTCGTTTTTATATTGAGATTGGTTGTGTTATTAACCGTTTTAATGGTATTTGTTTTCTTGTCTGGCAGTGTTTTTGATATAGGGTTTTCCCAGATTCAGTATCAAGTTAACTCTGTATTTATTGGCATTTTGTCAAATGGGGACTCAATTGTACAATACGATCTACGTTTGAAAACTAATACTAATGAAATTACATTGCCATTAGTTGGCGGCAACATTAACGACATTTTGGTGAGAAACTACCTGTTGAAATATTTGGCATATACGTTCAATTCTGTAACTAATGAAATAAAGATTAATTCACAAAATGAATCACAGATAAGAATTACCTATCAAACGCCGGATCTTGTTAACAAACAGGAAAGAGAATGGAGCTTTCTTATAAATTCTGCTTTTCCATTTACAGTAAAATTACCCAATGATGCAGTAGTAACCAATTTAGGAGAACAGTCACCATCATTAATTAGAAAATTAGGAGGACAGAATTTATTATCATTCGATAAAGGGAGAGTTTCTATAGATTATGTTATTGGTTATGCAGGAACACGAGAACAAGCAATAATATCTATAAATTCAGCAGAATTGGATCTGGCAAAAGCAGAAAGTGAACACACAGGAATAAATCTAGGCGATGTCAAGGACATTCTCCATAACGCAAAGACTGCATTAAATCAGAGTAATTTTATTGATGCAGAACGTCTTGCAAATAATGCCAGCGATTTATCAGGAATAATCACAGAGTCATTTGAAATCTCCAAGGATACGATGAGTAACGCCACTCGTAAAATAGAGGACTTGCAAGGCATGAATGTTGATACTTCACAGGCATCAGGATTTGTTTCAAAATCAAATATTGAATTTTCCCAGGGAAATTACCCTAAGGCTCTAGAGTATGCCACTCTAGCTTTAAATAGTCTAGAACCTCCAAGACAAGAACAATTATTTGTGAATTCAAGTTCTACTGTATATTTACTGTTAATTCCACTTGCAGTATCAGTTGGATTTTTCATGATGCGAAAGTACAGAAGAAAATTTAATCCACATAGACAATCATCTTCGATCAAAATAGATCCTTTGAAATCCGATACTTCAACCAATACGTTTAAAGAAAATAATTTTATTGAAAAACAATCCCCTATCAAAGAACAAACAGGTAACGAATCCTCTACGGATAATTCAGATCTGCACAACTTGGTTACTGATATTATAAGACAAAAAGGAAATTTGAAACCGGAGGAGAAGGAAATACTATTTTATATCTCTGAAAAGGAGGGAGCAGCATTTGAAGGAGAAATCAGGAATAAATTCATACTGCCCAAAACGAGTTTGTGGAGACTATTAAAGAGACTTGAACGGGAAAACCTGATTGAAGTAACGAAGATAGGAGGACAGAATTTGATCAAACTCAGATTTCAAAAATAAAGTTCTGCCAAACGATTCTGATAGCATGAGTTAATATTTAAGTACAAGGTCAAGTGCAATTTCCCAACCCGTTGGACCTATACCATTTATCTTCTGTAAGTCATTCATTTGTAAACTTTCCCAACTACGATTGGGTTTCTGAACTAACATCGGAAAGTCCATTAAAGTTAGCATGGATTCATCGTTTTTACTGTCTCCAATACCAAAGAAAATAACATTATTCGAATATTCTTTACGAAAAATATCAATTAGTACTTTGACAGCTGTTCCCTTATCATTGCCTAGAGTAATATCAAAATATTGACCCCCAGGTATTATTTTTAACCCTTCTTTTTCAACGATACTTGCGAATTTGGGGAAATTTTTATTATCTATTTGAACTATCGTTTCACTATATTTCCTTTTCATCATTCTGCTAGCGTAGTCTCGAGGTAGTTTGGTAATCTTTGAAAGTTCGGATATCGACAGGTCGGATACTCCTTTGAAATCTATATCATGTTTATTTTTAATTTTTTTCAGAATAGAATTGATTCTCTGTGCAGTGCCGCCAGTTTCGATAATGTAATTTTTTTGAAAAATCTTCGAACTAGTAATCTTACTTTTCTTAAAATAATCCATAGGAACTATTGTCGCTCCTCCATTTTCTACGATATATGGTTCATGCAAGTCCATATTAGATTTGATTTTATTTTGTTCCGGTTCTGTTTTTGAAGAACATAAAATCAAATGAGCACCACTTTCTAAAGTTTTTTCTACCAATTTTTTCATTTTCTTAATATCGGGAAGATGAGAATCTAGTAATGTCCCGTCAATGTCGGTAAAGATAACCTTCTCCATAGTACATATTACGCTTGTTAAGTCCTTCTTTATAAATAGAAGTAAATCAAATTAGTAGGAATTATTCCTAAAATATCAATATTTTTGGATTAAAGTCAACAGTACTTCAACAACTACACTAGTGAATAGAACTGAAAAATGTCCCATTTATTTATAAAATTCTACGACCTTAATTCTTAAATATTCTCACTCAGAAAGTTGTAGAAGCATCATTGATTTCGCGCCATTTCATTATCCTATAGATAACAAAAAGTGTAAGAATCAAAAATGCAAATATCAAGTCTCTATAGAATGCAAAGGCCCCAAAAGATTGAAAGCCGGTTGCATATGTCTCAGCAATATAGGATAATGAAATTATGACAGAAACAAAAAGAAAGTTCCTAGACAAATTCCTATACTTGAGCAAATTTTCATTTTGGTAGTTACTAACTCTATACATATCTTTTAGAGTCAAAAGGAGAAAAATCAGTGGCGTGATGAATAAATAAACATCAGGAATCAAATAACCAGCGTTTTCAGTACTTCCTGCAATTATGATATAATAGAACAGAAACAGTATGCCCAGCTCAATTACAAATCCTCCCAATCCAGACTTCTTTATGTCCTGAGATTTTTGCATATGGAAATAATATTCAATCCAACCTGTTATTATGATAAAGTATCCATAAAAGAGAATCGTCGCATTTATGAGGTTCGCCGGTATCGAATAAAACGGAATAAAAACGGTCTTTGATGCATCAATACTTAATGCAATTACGATTGCATAAATTATGGTGATACCCAGTTTGAAGAATTCTGGATTATCTAGACTTTTTTCCAAATTAGAAAATGAATTTGTGCATACTGTTAATTAAATTTTCATGAAAGCGAGACTAGATAATATCATCAAGCATACTGCTGCAGGTTACTCAAATCAATCACCATTCAATAGGGATCTTTGGTTATCCATTATTAATTGACATTAAATGATCTGATTTCGAAATTTTATTCAAAACATATCTACTTATTTCCATTCCATTTTCATAATTAATAGTCTTACCGGTGTGAAGGTAGCAAGTAATAATGTACTTTTCTAAGATTATGCACCAAACAGCTCCTAAAATAAAGTCTTTCCTATTAACAATTCCAATATCTTTGCCCAGCTCTTTATTTTGATCCTTGAACATATTTTCTATCATCGGTAGACATGAGATTACATTGTTTATTATTTTGTCCAATAGTAATTTAGTGAATTCATCCAAATCTGCCATATTATGACAATAATTTTGATTCCATTTTAAGATTTTCTATGTAAGCTGATAAATGATCTGCAGAGAAATATGGAAGATCTATCAAAATTAGAAATAATATTATATTATTCTACAGTCTGTAATGTAGATATGCAAAATACTGGGGGAAGATTGTATGTGGTAGGCGTTGGTCCAGGACATCATGATCATATGACCTTCAGGGCAAAACAAGTTATAGAAGAGAGCGAAATAATCGTAGGATATGAAACCTATGTTTCACTAATAGAAGATCTAATTCAGGGTAAAGAAGTTTATCGATATCCCATGACTCAAGAAGTTGATAGAGCCAATCAAGCTATTGAATTTGCTGAAAAGGGAAGAATAGTCTCATTGGTTTAATCAGGAGACCCTGGAATTTATGGGATGATAGGTCTAATATATGAAATTCTTGCTGACAAGAAGTGGAAACATAACGACGGAATTCATGTTGAATGTGTTCCAGGTGTATCTTCTTTAAACTCTTGTTCCGCATTAGTTGGTTCTCCTTTGATGACTGATTTTGCAGTAGTAAGCATGAGTGATCTACTTGTGCCCTGGGAAATTATTGTCAAAAGAGTTGAGGCTGCTGCATTAGGGGATTATGTAACTGTAATCTATAACCCTGCTAGCAAAAAGAGGATTCATCAGCTTAGGGATACGAGAGACATTTTTCTCAAATATCGAAAACCAGAAACACCTGTTGCGATTGTCAAGGGTGCATTCCGCGAGAGTCAGAAAATAGTGGTTACCACATTAGTGAACTTGCTAGATTACAATGATATGCTAGGGATGATTACAACTGTAATTGTAGGCAACTCGTCAACTTTTAATTACAATGGACTCATGATAAATCCGAGAGGATACAAATCCAAATATGAGCTTGTACCAGAGACGACAAAAACAGTAAATTGAACTTAAAAGGAATTTATTACTGACCTTAATCCGTTGCAAGCCTCAGTTAGATTAAATGCTTTGTCAATTTCATATAATGAAAATCTATGAGTAATCAGCCTCTTTAAATCAATCTTTTGTTCATGCACCAAATCCATGGCCTTTTTCATTATCTTGGGAGTAGAACTAAAGCTTCCACTTAAAGCTATTTGATTATAATGTAGTAAGTTTGGATCAATTCGCAGAATTTTATTCTTGGATACACCTGCGAATAAACTAACAATTGAATTTTTTCCTGCTACTTTTAGGGCCAGGTCTATTGCTTCAGGATTGCTAGTCGCCACAATAACCAATTTCCCCCCTTTTCCGTATGAATAGTCCCATATTGTTTTTATTGATTCCTCCGGATCATTATTCAAAAGTGCAACATCTGCACCAATTGATTTTGCCTCTTTTAATCTTGATGGAATTTTGCCAACAACAATAGTTTTTGCACCATACAGTTTTGATATTTGCAGGTGGATTAATCCAATCGGGCCATCTCCAATAATTATGACAAATTCATCATTAATTGGAATATTGAAATTCAGGTGTGCGTTCAGACAGCAAGATAAAGGTTCTATAAGTGATGCCTCATCATCACGGATGTTATTTGTAATGGGAATGATACCATTAATTAGTATATTATTTTGAGGAATATTTATGTAGTCAGCAAATCCACCGTTAATACTTGATCCAATTTCGTTAAGGTTATTACAAGAATTAAAATAGCCTGCGCTGCAGTGATGACAATTTAAACATGGTATTAGTGGAGAAACAATAACTCTACTATCCTCAGGTATTATCTGATTATTTGGTAAATTTAGTTTATTCAAGGTCCTTGCACATATCTCATGTCCTAAAACAATTGGAGGTCGAACTTTTTTATGACCTTCTTTAAACACTCGAACGTCATATCCGCAAACTGCACATGACAGAGTCTTTAGTAATACATTACTATCTTTACTAGATATAGGCAAATCCTTAATTTCAAAATTCTTAGGTCCACTAAAAACTGCTGAGTGATTTTTTTTTGGTAACATTATTTTTCAATTCATTGGTTTGATTAATTCTGATCCATTGGTTTGATTAGTTCTGGAATTTAGCAATATTGTTTTTAAATAAAATCACGATTTCAAACATCATAAGAAATTCAGATTCCTTCCTTTAATTTCTATCCAAATGAGATG
>JAATVN010000108.1 GCA_014523595.1 Nitrososphaerales archaeon TH5888
TATATTGACACTTATCTCCGCGATCTTATCTACGACACTTTTTAGTGCACCTGGCTTGTCAGGCAACTGGATAAATATCTTGACTAATCTTCCCATTTGCATTAATCCTTTTGATACTATTTGACCTAATAGATACATGTCAATATTACCTCCAGAAAGGATTGAAATAATGTTTTGATTATTTTTTATTTTACCACTCGAAACAACATAGGCTAGACTGGCTGCTCCGGCTGGTTCAACTACCACTTTTTCTCTTTCCATAAGTATAAACATAGTCTCTACGATAGCAACATCATCTACAGTAACAACATCGTCCAAATATTTTGAACATATTTCAAATGTAAGCTCGCCAGGAGACTTGACTGAAATACCATCAGCGATAGAAAAACCTCCTTCAATATGACATAAACTTCCTTTCTCTAGTGATTTCTTCATAGCAGGAAATTGGTTGGATTCAACTCCTATAATCTTGACATCAGGTCTTTTAGCCTTGATGGCGATGCATACTCCTGAGGCAAGTCCACCACCGCCGAGGGGTAAATAAATAGTATCAATATCCTTCAAATCTTCTATTAACTCCAAACCAATAGTGCCCTGTCCGGCTATAACAACGGGATCATCAAAGGCATGGATTATTGAGTATCCATTTTCACTCGATAAGGAATTGGCTGTTTCCCATGACTCATCGTATGTGTTTCCAGAAAGAATTACATTTGCTCCGTAAGAACGCGTAGCAGCTACTTTGGCAGGAGATGCATTTTTTGGCATTACTATGTTGCATCTGATTTTTCTTTTCTGTGCCGCATAGGCGACTCCTTGTGCGTGATTACCTGCTGAGGCTGCAACAACGCCAGATTTGCATTGGTCTACTGTAAGTGAGTTGATTTTTGAAAATGCTCCTCTAACCTTAAAAGAACCGGTTTTCTGAAATGATTCCATTTTTAAAAAGATATTTGTTCTTGCCATACTCGAAAATGTGTTTGATTTTAACAAAGGTGTCTTTCTGACTACTGCCTTGTCCATTAGTTTCTGGGCCGTTATTATATCTTGTATTGTAGGAATATCTTTCTCACGCAAATCGCTCAAATCTTATTCATAGAGGTTTAATATTCTCATAATATTATGATTTTTGTTTTTAGGAACATTTCAAGAACATCAACAATAATTTCCATTATTTAAGGCGGATAATCCATTATTAACATCAAGAATTGGTATCATATTTATCATATTGAATGGACCCGATGTAACCACACTTAGACTGATATTACTAAGGAAAGCAAGTATTCCAAGTTTGTTTGCATATAACTTCATCACAAATTTTCCAAAACTAATGGTAATAAGTTTAACTAGTTTAGAAGAACATCATTGTGATATAAATCAGATATTTCTATTATCCAAGTAGGGGAAAGTGTATAAATTTAATCTAAAAAATGAGGAAAGAGAAAACATCACTCAGGTCAAGACCGGCTATCGGTTTTAAAATCTAATACAATGATTATTAACCATCCAATTAAGATGGTCTACGCAGTATCGGTAACCCTATTTATGTTCAGATTATTTGGTCACGTTTCAATCATAAAGGTATATGATCTACTGATCGGCAGTTTACATCTCTAGGTCAAACGAATTTGTGTTGCATTGCAGAGACAACTTCATCAAATAGTTCAGTTATTCTTTCTTTTGTGAGATGATCTTTCATACTATCGGAATTTACAGATTTGGTTTGATTTCCTTTTCCCATTCCTTTTCCTTTTCCTTTCTTCTTATCGATTGTTTCCATATCAAAGTACACAATTATACCTTCTTCTCCCTGCATTAATTTATTATAATCTATTGTAATCGCTGAGACTTGGTAAAGCTTTATGACCAAGTTTTCTAGTTCGGAAAATATCGAACTTTTCCTTTTCTCTGCCCCATTTAGTTCTGGATATGATTCTTCTATATTTTTTACCTTCTCTTCAAGTTTACCAATTAATGCTTGATTTTGAAGCAACCTTTCAAAGAGCTCTTCAAATTCTAACTCATCAAGAGCCATGTTTTTTAATTCCTGTTTTATTGTGGAGTTACCAATATTGGATACTGATTCTTGTAAAGCGGAATTCTTAGTTGAAAGTTCAAATAATTCTTTTTGCAGCAGTATAACTTGTTTATCAGGTTTATAGTAGGGTAACACATGAAATTGTATTCCAAAATAACCTTTGATAGTATAATTATCCAGAGCGGTAGAAATTTGACAAGTTATTCTATTGAGATTGCCTGTTGTTTCCTGAATATCACCTTTCCAGTTTTTTAAATCATTCAGAAAGGATCGATAAAACTCTACGACGTGCTTTGGATCAAAAGTGGAAGATTTTGTCACAGATCCATCTTGAAGCATTACATTAAGTTCTCTTGTAGCAAGGAACGGCTTTATTCTTTCTAAGTGAGTATCCTCAATTTTGGCAAAGTGGTCATTTATATTCTTATTAAAATCATCAGTATGATTATTTGGAATTCTCATAAAAAACAGATGTCTTTACTCAAGATAAACTTTAGTCCTAATTAGTCTTTCAATTCATGATAATGACTGTCGAAAATTGTTTCTAAATTTTTTACTGTCATATAACACAAAAAACAAGTATCTTGAGTCTTCATTTTAAAGTTGAATTTCAAAAGTTGCCTCCAAAAACATCAATATCTTATTATTAGTTGACAACCATCCCAATGATCAGTTAGGATAAAGATTATGTCAAGAGATACTAAGGAAGTCAAAGAACTTAAAACTCAAAATCTGGTTAAGAGTAGTTCGCCTTTTATTTCTATGATTACAGGTGAAAAGAAGGGACAAGTGGAATCTGAAATTATTAATGATACAGACACTCAAATCAAACAAACACAGAACAGGTTATGGAGGGCTCTTAAAAGGAGATACCAGTATGACTCAAACCTAGAACCAGGTCAGAATTTCCTGAAAAGTCACGTTAATTCCAAAATCCCACTAGTTATACTATATGTAGACTTGGTAGGTTCCACTAACCTTTCCATGACTATTCCAGTAGATAAATTGGTAACAATAATCCGTGCGTTCACATACGAAATGTCATCAACCGTACATAGGTACGGAGGATTTGTCTTGAAATATGTAGGCGACGCGGTTATTGCTTTCTTTCCATCATTATCTAATAAATTTGTTGTATGTGATAGAGCTGTCAGGTGTGGAATCTCTATGCTAACCATCATTAAGAATGGATTAAATCCGATCTTGAATCAGTATGATTATCCTGATCTAAGTGCGAAGATAGGGATTGACGAAGGAGAAAACATTATTGTACAGTACGGTCATGATGAAAAATCACCACTTGATATCATAAGTTATTGTATGAGTGTATCAGCAAAAATGACGTCTCTAACAAAATCAAATAATATAACAATAGGAGATGATGTATACGTTAGACTTCATCCAGAATTAAGGCAAAAGTTTGTTAGAGTAAATTATAGTGCAAGAGAATGGAATTACGTAAGCAAACGAACAGGAGAACTTTACAAGCTTTATACTTTAAAACAGTAGATGTCTAATTTCGTTATTTAGAGGATTCGCTTAATAGAAAAGACTAAAATACACTAAATTTATAGAATCATTATTGTCTACTGCATACATACTTGTAAATTGTACCCTGGGCTCAGAAGAAAGAATAATAGAGGAAATTGCAAAGCTCTCCGATGTAAAGGAAGTTCGCGGAACTTATGGAGTTCATGATGTATTCGTCAAAGTAAAATCAGACAATACCGAAACAATGAATCATACAATTACCAGCA
>JAATVN010000109.1 GCA_014523595.1 Nitrososphaerales archaeon TH5888
AAAACTACTTAACAATAAGCTGATGAACGAGTGTGTTTCATTGGCCAAACAGATTGCAAAGAATAGTTTTAACGCTATAAAAGTAAGTAAGATGTTGATAAACAGAGGTATGGATGCAGATCTGGACACGGGACTCAGATTAGAAATATATGGATGGTCTTTGTGTTTTGCACACGAGGACAGGCAAAAGATGATGTCCGATTTTCTCAATAAAAGCAAAAAGTAACATCATCTACTCTTTTTTCCAATTTATTTGAAATCAATATTTCGAAATAACTTTAGCCCCACCACCGGCACGACAAACGTAGGCATTACTCTGAATTTTAGAATCAGCGAATACCTGTTCCATTGATTTCCCAATTTTATGGGCCTTCTTGGCCGAATTTGTGAAGGCAATCATTGATGGTCCAGCGCCGCTTATTGTCACTGCCAATGCACCAGAACGAATTGCATTTAATTTTAGTTTCTCATATCCCGGAATAAGGCTCTTCCTAGCAGGTTCTACTATAATATCCTTTATGCCACTTGTTAGAAGCTTGGTATCCTGATACAGAAAACCGCTTACCATCATACATGCATTCGCTAAATTTCTTGTATGATCTTCAATAGGTATAGTTCTGGGAATCACGCTTCTTGCTATTTTTGTTTTCTTAACTGGTGTTACCATTTGAGGAACACAAACCACGAGTATCAAATCTTTAGGTGCATTTATTCTAACAAATTGAAGTGTGGGAAATGTTCTTACAATCACAAATCCTCCGAACAATGAAGCTACAACATTATCATAATGTTTTACACCGGCACTACTAACTTCTCCCTCTGCAGCAAAATCTAATAATTCATTTTCTGTCAATTTACATTGAAAAAGTTCGTTGAATGCAGTAACGGCAGCTGCACTGGATGCGGCACTACTTCCTAATCCCAGTCCTATCGGTACTCCTTTGGTTATCCGAATATCAAGGTCATTTTTGATTTTATATTTTTGAGCAATTTTCATTACTGATAGACTTGCAGAATTTTCCTCAGCTATGGAAGGTATTTTATTATTATTTTCTAATGTGATTTTTATCTTTCCATTCTTTGTTGCTAATTTACTGATAGATACAGTATCATAGAAAAGATCGAGTCCTAATCCGAAGACATCAAACCCTGGTCCTAGATTTGCGGTTGATGATGACGCCCTTGCTTCACAAAAGTTCACTGTTTCTTTCATTCTTAATTCTAATCTCCTTTATCCTCCCCTAAATTTAGCACCCTCGAAAGTGCCGCAGTAAGATTCACCATCCCGCTCATTGTTAAACTTGAAATAAGAATTGGGTTTTGCATTAGTTTGTTTTTGAATAATGCATGTAATAGATCTTTACTCAGAATCGAATATTCAATATTCTTTTCATTTTGGAGTGAATCTTCCAGAGATGATTTAGAGGACCATCTGATAATTTCTCCTAATTTGTCAATTACCAGATCTCTTTTTGTCATTACATCTATCTGCGATATGTTTAATCGAAGTCTTACGGATGTTGCCATTAATGCAATAGAAATGAAATTGATTGGAGAGGAGGAGGCGAGAATTCCATCGAAGGCAAATATGTTAATCTTGTTATCGGATTGAAAATTTGAAACAAAATACGGTCCACTTGCTCTGAATATGAATAGCTCGATCTGACCCGGAGTATCGGCTATCACAAAATCCGGATTCAAATTATAAACTTCCTCTTGGATTTCATCCAATTTCGTAGCTATCAAATCTGCAGCCATAATGAGTGCACCATTTGGTCCTAAATTATGTTCAGACATTATCTTGCTTATGTCAATATAATTTCTTACATCAACATCCGGCTCATAAGGTAGTGAAACAACACCTGGATCAAGATTCAATGAGATAGGATAGAAGTTATTGTCTTTGTACCATTCCATAAGTTTGGATGTAAGAAGCGATTTTCCAGCTCCGGCTGTCCCAGTAACGAAAATAGTTTCCAAATATACTTGAAACAAAGTATTGAATATATTAATTCTATTGATTATTATATGACTGGCTATTATTTTGCATTGAGCAGGTTTGAAATGGAGAATAATTGCAGTTGCTGTAAGCCTTATTCCATTTTTATTACTGTTTACATTTACACCTGTTTCTCCAGCAGATGTTTTCTCTGTCGGGGCATTGCCGTTTCTGCTTTCTGTGTCTGCTGTTATGGTTAGAATCTTGTTACAGGCGTATAGGTTTAGGTATTTTATTAATCACTTCATTGGACCGAATTATAGCACAACTCTCAAAACTATGAATGCGAGGATTGCTGGAGAATTTGTTACACAGACTACTCCATCATTTATAGGCGGTGAAATAGTTAGAATTGCATGGCTAATTAAAAACGGAGTTCCGGCAGGAAGGGCCGCTTGGGTAGCTACTGCAGAAATAATAGCCGATGTTTTTGCAGGGAGTATTTTGGCATTCATTGCGGGAGTTGTGGCTATATTCAGTGGTGGTTTCTTTATTGGTATTTTAGTCATTGTTGTTGCCATCCCAACATTTGGTTTTTGGTTTCTGGTAGTTGTAATGTCTGCAAACCGAAATATGCAGCTGCCCAAATTTGTCCTCAAATTAATTAAAAGATTCTTATCAAAAGAAGGATCAGATCATCTAATAAGTTCAACAAATATTGCTCTGGCAGATCTGTGCAAAATGAGCAGAGAAAATTTTACTTCGTTCAATTCAGTAAAGGTCCTTTCTGTAGGAATGGCAATAACTTTTGTGGCTTTTGCTTTTCAGGGTATTTCATTTCTAGTGCTAGCAGTACCGGTTGGTCATCAAGTTGGATTTTTCCAATCATTTATGGCCACTTCAGCATCTACAGCTTTGTCCACCTTGCCAATTACAATAGGAGGATCTGGATTAGCAGAATTGGGCGTTTGGGCATATATTACAAATATAAACACTATTCCGGATTTGACTGATGTACTAAACTCTTCTCAATTGTCTGTAATCATAGCTTGGAGGATTGCTACATATCATGTACCACTTGTCATAATGTGGATTGCTCTGATGAGAATTACAATTGGTAAGGACTCTATTGCAAATCAGATTAAATCTAAGAATTTGGATAACAGCTAAACAATTTTAGTGAAGGAA
>JAATVN010000110.1 GCA_014523595.1 Nitrososphaerales archaeon TH5888
TATCGCTCAGGCAGTAGTCAAAGTTATCAGCAACCGAATGGACACCCAAACGCATTCGATTGATATATGATATACATGCGAGTAACAACTTGTGTTTAAATTACTCTGACACTAAATTTAATTCAAAATTCATTTTTAATGTGAGTAAAGAGGACAGGTGCCACCTAAATATCTTAATCCAGAGAACTTTACTACATAATAGAATAGACATCGAAATTAATATTATTTTTGGTCTAAAAAAATAAAATTCCTGTTTACGACAAATGATTAATGCTTTCTAACCTTTAGGCTTCGTCGGAATTAAAAGCCGGCATGTATTATGGTTCATTCAATTTTATATTCAGTCGTTCGTGCCTTCAGAGAAATTGATATTGAAATGCGCTTTAAATTGTAAAACTGGTTCTAAAATACCTTTTATATTTTGCTTCTTTATTTCTTCTATATACATCTTTAGCCAATTCGGGAATGATTTCTTATCCGATTCATTGTCCCATTCCTTATGATGCTGGTAAATTGTATTTAATGTGTCATAAATTCCATCTTCAATTAAACTAGAGATAGTTTCAGGAGAGAAATCGAATGCTTTATTTGCAATAGTATCTATATCGTCTTGTCTTTCTATTTTTATTGTTCTTTCAATGTCAAACCTCTTTTTCAATAGATCATCATAATAACGGATATCATCTTTTCTAGTATGCGTTCTTTGTGGGGTATTCAAAATATTAGTAAATTTTTTCTTTAAATCAGTAACTTTATTATTATCTTTAAGACCATCTATTGCCTCAATGGCTACTTGTGCCAGACCTTCTACAAAATCATGATAATCACTTACTACATCAGCAAGTTTTAAATCATAATCTGTCTTATCATGATATCTTATATCGTTCTCTCTGTCTTTTGTAAGATCATAATCATACATTGAGGGAATCTGTTGTCCTGTTTCTTCTGATGGATACAGGTTTACTATGCACAACTCTAGTTTTGGGATTTTTTTAATTTTATTTTTATTTTGTTCGTCTTTATTATCTTTTTTAAACCATTCTTTTTCCTTTTCAAAGTCTGTTTTAGAACCGGAGTCCAACCCTAATCTGCCTGCCCAGAATTTACTATGTTTACTCAATACTTCTCTTACAGGAGTATTACTTAAAATTCCACCGTCCCAATATTTGTTACCATCAATATCTACATATGAGTAATGTTTTGGGACTGCGGCACTGGCTAATACATGATTTATTGTGATATTTTCGTTGTAGCTATCGAATGTTCTAGTGTCTCCTGCACTTATATCTACAGCTACTAAGAGTAGTCTTGGCTCATTTTCACAGTATTGTGTATTGATCCCATTTCCGTCATTATCTTTTAACATAGATACCGAACCAGCAATGCTGTTTCTAAGTGGAAGATTAGAATATTGGAACCATGATGCGGTTGGTGAAATGAAGTCGAAAAATTTGTTCCAAATTGGAGTGGGAAAAGGATATATGAATTCAGGGCGAAATATTTGTTTCTCGCCTGATGCTAAGCCCATTTGTGTGTGATAATATTTGCGAAACGATTCTTCTGATGGTAAAAAAGATTTAAGAAAGGGAAAGGCATTTAGATACGTTTCATAATTGAGGTTCAAATAATTTTCTGTAAATGATCTATAAAAATCAGGTATATTCCAGGGATCCCACAGATCAGTAATGGTATTAGATTTTGAAACAGTTTTCCAAAATTGAATCAGTTTTTCAGGTGTATTTTCCCAACATTTCATAACCTCATCAAGTTTTTCCTGTTTTTTCTTTTCTAAAACTTCATTAATTATTATAGATGCATTCACAGCGCCTATTGAGGTTCCTGCGATAATATCAAATACATTTTCATCTTGAAGTAGACCAGGTTTAATCCAATGGTATAATACGTGATAAACGCCAGCTTCATAGGCTCCCAAAGAACCGCCACCTTGAAATACTAATGCTCTTTGCTTTCCACGATGAGGCATTTTAATATCCTTTTCCATTAAGAATTAATGTGACTTTCTGATATTAATAATATTTTCTAATCAGGTTTTATGATGTTTATAATTCAAGGGATAATAGATTTAATATACTTTTTTTTACAATATATTTGATCTCTATGTTATCTTAATATAAATAAGTTGGAAAATTTCTATTCGTAATTCTCTTCTTTTTGTTACCATTTCCTATACATCCTCTTCCTTGGAACACAGGTTCTGAATTTATAATGGAGTATTCAATGGCAAAATTAGGCTTAGAATTACGTCTACTGTGGCGAATATTCTATATTTTTATATTTATCGATGATAAATCCTAATGTAGTCATATGAGTGGTAATACAGGATACTATTCGGCCCGATTTGCACGAGGTGAAAGCCTCTGAAAAGAACATGATCGTTTTGCTGCAATTTGTTCCAAATTTCAGAATTTCTACGAGAAGACGTGAGTCCCCAAACAGACCTAGATATTTTGTTTATATATGGATTATCTTTTGTCAAAATTTCATTGTCTGTAACTTTTGAGAGAACTGTGGCATTAAATCGAGCAAGCTCCTGGTCCGAGTAAATCCTTACTAAGAGCACTTTTTGATTCAATTTCCTAAAATCGCATCTCACTCCGGGAAGTTATACTTTTACCTTACCATTTCTACCAAGCTTGTTATTCCGTGTTATCCGTGTTGTTATTTGCTAGTCGGTAACAAAGATAATCCCTAATAATAGGAAGGAAACTGTTGAGGACATAATTAGAATAGCCAGACTTATTCTTTTTACCATGTATGCCATTTGGCACCAGGTTATTAAGATACTAAGTTCCTAAATTGGAAATCTGTTGTAAGTACCGAATTTCTCTAAAGCTGATAAGTTTAGTTATATTATCGTCAGAATTGGAAGGAGAACCGTAGAGGAATTTGGAATAAACTTGTTCGTATTCAAAAGCTCGAGAAAACAGGTAGTTCGAAATTTCATCCTCTGTTGTGTTTCCAGTCAAAAGATAATCTCTAAAATGCTTGTAACTTTCTGTTTCAAATCTCAATGAATTTACTAATGCATCAAGGATATACTTGTATCCCTTCGGATATGCTATTTTTTCCGCAGACTTAGTAACGTCCTCAAATTTAGGTATAAATGAATCCGTAATATATGCCAAAGTATAATTATCGTATTGATTCATTCTCCACCTTCCAATTTCGTCATGATATGACTTGGTTAAATGTTGGGACTGATGCACTAAATTATCAAGGGACTCTCTAAAGTCTTCTATTGAGATTTGAGATATGGCACTAATTTTTGCGAAGTTATTGATGCCCCCAGAAGTAAAGCCTGAGTAAGAGGCAATTATTGAAACCAAAAATAATGTCAGAAATGGTATAGTTAATCTAGTTCGTAATTGTTTAAACGTACTAATAGAATCCTATCATCCTGATTTGGAATCATCCTTTTCTATGATTGCTTGTATTCTTCCGCCGTATTTTGTTTTATAGTTTGATTTGCATGAAGTGCAGCAAAAGAATCGCTCATAGTTTGCAAATTTAAAAATTTGGGGAACGCCCGTTATGACTCCGCGACAAAAGTCACAATTTAGCATTATCTGCATACCTTTCTTGAGCTTCTTGAATTGATTTTTACTTTTATTCTCAGCTTGTAATTCAAAA
>JAATVN010000111.1 GCA_014523595.1 Nitrososphaerales archaeon TH5888
AAAAATAATGGATAGTTTTGTCTAATTCGCTCATTGAGCAAAAGAAACTATATATATTTAAAATGCCATATTTAGGCACACCTAATGCTACTTCCATCAGAAATTGAATCCAAATTACTAATCCCTGCGGTAAGAGCTATATTATCAAAAGAGCTGGTAATTGAAAAAGGGCTCAAGGAAGAGGAGGTAGCTAGAATGTTAGGAATTACTCAAGCAGCCGTAAGCAATTATCTAAGAGGCACACGTGGAGATAATGAATTAATCTCAAAACTAATGTCACTAAGTGAAATTATGAATATGATTAAAGAAATTGGCGATGATCTTTCAACCAATAGGGCATATACTGCAAAAACATTATCGAAATTTATCGCATTATGCAATTATATGCGATATTCACTTATCATTTGCGATGCACATCATAGTCTTGAAAGAAATATTGATGAAAAAGTATGTGAACAGTGCAAGATTATCCTAACTGGAACCCAGCAGTGAGTATAAGACAAGATTAGATTTCTATTTCTTCTTTTGTGTGCTTATCATGTTCAATACATTTGAAATTACTTCCGATCCTTTCAATGTACCAATGGAACCTTTACTTGCCCAAGACTCTGTAAAACGCTGACTTCCATCACTTTTGATACCGTTTCCTGATATCAATAATGGGATTGGATCATCTGAATGTGATTTTTTAATACAGGGAGTAGAGTGATCGCCTGAAATTACGACTACATGTTCCTTAGTTACAGATTTCAAAAATTCACCAAAGAAATTTTCATCTATCAATTCAATGTTAGACCTTTTACCCGATGCATCTCCATCATGTCCATATTCATCAGGTCCTTTTATGTGAACATAGACAAGATTATATGAGTTTAGGATTTTTGCAACTTCTTTTCCCTTTTGTTTATAATCATCAATTTTTTGTGAACAAAATAGATCCATGCCAATTATTTTTGCAATTCCGATTTCTACAGGCATATCGACAAGACAAGAAGTAGAAATATCATACTTTTCATTAATAGGTTGAAGATGAGGAACACTATTCCCGGCATCTCGCAATAGTATTACACTCATTGGCTTCTTGTTGTTTGAAATCCGGTTAAGGTTTACTGGGTGTTCCTTCATTAGAGAAATAGACTTACGAGTAAATTCATTAACAATTTTTGCTGACAAGATCGATAATTCAGAATTGTCTTCTGATTCAGATTCCTGGACAACCATATTATCAACGTCAGTTTTAGCAATCCCGATACCATTCAATTTACCATATGCGGGATCGGTATTAGTTATCTTGTCAGATAAAGATTTCTTGTTGTGTCTAAATTTAATAATTACACGATGGGAGATCGTAGGGGTTATCTTAACTGAGACATCTGGATCGTCAAATTTTATATTGTCTTCCAGAAATGAACATATAGTGATTGCTTCTTGCTTAATGATGTCCCGTCCCGCACGCCTATCTATTATTTTACTGTTATCTAATGTCGCAAAATTACCTCTTAAGGCCAAGTCACCATCACTGAAATCAACTCCGGATCCAATTATTTCCACAATTCCTCTTCCTGCATATTTTTTTCCCTGAAAATCATAACCTAGCATATTGAATACAGCGATATCAGATTGAGGAGATATTCCCTTGCCTACGCTTATCACCTGACCCATTTTCCCCTTTCTTGCTAGAGAATCAATATTGGGAGTCTTGGCCGCCTCCAGTGGAGTTTTCCCATTCAATTCCGGATTTGGTAGGTCACCAATTCCATCAAGTAGAACGTATAATATTCTAAAATCCTGATTTTCAGACAATGCTGAAAGAGATAAAAAACCATGATTTATCTGTAATGTCAATCAGACCTTGCTCATGAAATATCATACAAAGGATTAAAAAGAACTACCGAATTAGGTGTTTAAGACAAATTGAGAATAATGGCTGTTGGAAGTAGAATTTTTGTAACAAGCTTTCAATTGGCCGGTGTCGAAGGCGTTAAGGTAGAATCGGCGTCAGAAGCTCTTCATCACATCAACAACTTAGATAGCGTTAGTGATGTAGGACTTGTTCTCATAAGTGAAGACATTGGTAAGGAAATTCGAACTCAACTAACCAATATTAGAGCCAATCGCCCAATTCCACTAATTTTTGAATTACCTGCACCTGGCAGTAGCAAAGAAAATGTGGATTACAGGGCCTTACTAAAACAGATTTTGGGTGTATGATCCCTTTAACATTGAGATCGGCATTAGAAAATGAGTATGAATCAGCATCTGCTCCAAATTAGTCAATTTGATATAATACACGTCGTTATCATCCAACCTAATTTCAAACGTATAGTCTATATTTAGAATAACTTAACGATACCAATTGCTCCTTATTGTACTTCTTGGTATCATATTAGCAATCAATATTGGTATCCTTGCTTGCTGGTCCTATTTTCTTGTTTTGATCACCTGGTCAATTTCGAAATCACCAAAATTAGAATGGTCAGCAAGATATAGAATAAAATCAAAACCTAAGATCAGTATCATTGTACCAGCAAGGAATGAAGAAGGAAAAATATCGAAATGTTTACAGTCATTGTTATCGCAAGACTATGATAACTATGAAGTAATCGCAATTGATGATTCATCTACAGATAAGACGCTCTCAATTATCTCAGAATTATCTAAAAAAAATCATAGATTGATACCAGTAAAGTCTCCGCCTAAGCCGGATGATTGGGTTGGAAAGAGTTGGGCATGTTTTCAAGGCTACCAAAAATCATCTGGAAAAATCCTTTTGTTCACTGACGCTGATACCGTGCACAGATCAGATGCTTTGTCATCCGCAGTTAATACAATGGTGCATGATGAGTTAGATGCCCTTACATTAGTGCCTAAGCTTTTGTGCTCGGATATTATAACAAAATTCACCTTACCCGTACTGTCTGTATTTCTACATACAAGATATTCACCACTTCGTGTAAATAATCCAAAGAATGAGATCGGCTATTTCTTTGGTAGTTTCTATTTAATATCCAAAAAAAATTATGAAAAAATTGGAACTCATGAACAAGTACGTCAAGAGTTAGTTGAAGATGGCGCGTTAGGACGAAGAGTGAAAGAACAAAGAATGAAATTAAGATTAATCAGAGGCGAAAATTATGTTGAGGCATTATGGGCGAGAGATCCGCGTTCATTATGGCATGCATTGCGTCGTATAATCATACCATTGCACACACAGAAGAAAAGATCTGCAATGATGGTTACAGCTTTTATCTTTTTTATTCTGATGGAACCATTTCTAATTTTGCCTACTTCTTTACTTTATTTATTGGACAATCCGCTAAAAGGACCCTTGCTGACTATCAATTTATTAACATTAATTCTAATGCTTATCTGCACAATTGTTCAATCTCATTTCGGCCTCTTACAAAAATCAATTTATGGTATTGGTTTTGCAATAGGATGTGTTGTAATCACTCTTTGTTTCTTGATCTCTGCTTTTAATTCAAAAGGAAATAGAGTGGTAAGGTGGCGTGATAGGAGCTACTTCGTAGGTACGAAGCAGCATCCGTTTCACTTATAAAATTGAGGCATATTGGGTCTTCAAAAATTCGACGGCCATTGGTATGTTTTATGAATTGTACGCAAATCAATTATCAATACTGTTAGTACACATCAATCAAAACATCCAAAATTGTCCTAAAACAAATTATTAATAATCAAGCCCATCAATAATAATAGGGCATTGAAATCTCAGCTGGATGGAATAGATCTATCTACGATGAATGACATGGTTCAGAGAGTACAGGACGTTCCGATAAGCAAAGAGGAAGTATTTGAACTAGTGGAAAGGTATGATACAAAATCTCTATGTACCTTAGCGAAAGCATTAAGGGATATATGTAAAAATGGTCCAATTACATATTCTA
>JAATVN010000112.1 GCA_014523595.1 Nitrososphaerales archaeon TH5888
GGGAGATGAATGTGCCACGAACTATAGAAGAAATTGCTGAAATATCCAATACAGACAAGATTTTTGCAGGAAAGTGCTATAGACTCCTCGTAAGGAAACTCAAAGTTCGACTTCCTTCAATAGATTCTACGTCTCATCTGGCAAGGATAGCCAATAACGCAGGCATTAGTGAAAGGACTCTTAGACACGCAGTCCAGCTGATGTCACAGATAAAAGATGATCCTATTTCCTTTGGAAAAGATCCGTGTGCAATCGCTGTTGCGGTATTATATGGAGCATGCCTTGATAAAGGAGAAAAGACGAGTCAATCTAGAATATCATTGGCCGGAAATGTGAGTGTAGTAACACTTAGGAAAAGATTTCTAGACGTCAAGAAAATTTTTCCTCAAATCCCAAATGGCCCTAACGATAAGTGACAAATGACTTAGGTCATAAATCTCAACTGAGGATAATTATTAATTTTGTAATTGACTGCTACGTGTTCCATGTAGTTTCAATAAGGTGACATTAATTTATTTTCTATACCAATATTAAAGGAATTTCATAGGCAGCGTTATTACTGTTATAGCGACATTAAAGTAATATTATAGCTTACATAAGAACACTTACAAATGGCCAAGAAAGAAAAAAAACAATTCAGTATTATGATTATAGAAGATGAACAGGATATCCTTCTGCTCTATAAGGATTATCTTTTGAGCAGAGGTCATAAAGTAGTTGCCACATCTACAACCGCTAATGAAATTATGTCGGACTACGATAGGATCAGGCCCGACGTAGCAATAATCGATTATAAGCTACCTGCTGATAAGAGTGGAATAGACGCAGCAATTCAAATTATAGAGAAATATCCGTCTGCTGCTATTCTGTTAGTTACTGCATATGAGACCGTAACTAAAGAGATTGCAAAAATTTCTCTTTTTGACAATAAACGAGTAGAAGTTTTGATAAAGCCTCTGAGGCTCGCACAACTAGAAAGTTCTATTGTCAACATTGTGAACAAGTAGAATTACGTCTAGTTTTTCTTTCATCCTGTTTGAACGGGGGTAAACTTGATCGAAAGGACTAGGTTTTCTTTATTATCCTGTTGGTCAACAAATATTCTTCGCCTGAGGTATCGATAAAACTATTCGATTTTCCAAAAACGCTTTCAAATATCCTGTCCAGATACAGCTGAATATGTGGGGAAGTTAACCATAATTCCTTATTTCCATATTTGAATCCATACCGTTTTGAACTTCCGAGTATCTCTCTCTTTTCAAGGTCGCGCAGATACCCGGAAGAGATTCTACTTTCATCAAAATTGTTTTCCCTTGCTATTTGATCTATAATGAAATGTATTCCTGATCCGTGTTGTGCGGCATCCTTATTTCTATACGCTATTTCCTTAGGAATCCCTAATTGATCTGCTAATATTCTATGAACTTGTTTTCCAAGCTTATCATTTGGTCCTGTCACATTGAGTCTTGGATTTATGTCAAAAGCGGTTCTGACGACTTGTTTGTCCAAATAGGGTTCTCTCATTTCTATTCCATGTGCCATAGTTGTTTTATCTTCTCTTTCTAATGTTTCCTTGTAGAGTAAAAATAGATCTTCCATCATGTGATTCCTGAGAGATGAATACCCTTCACTTGCTACTATTTTCGGATACCAAGTATAACCTCCAAATATTTCATCTACACCTTGGCCAGAGAATACCACTTTAACATGATCCTCCCTTGCCAAAGCCATTGCAGAATATATAGGTAGAGCGACTTCAACTTGTAATGCATCACTATCTTCAATCGCATAAATTATTTTTGGTAATATTTCTTGAGTACTCTTTTTGGTAATAACGTTTACCTTAAGTGTCAACTCGAGATCTTTGGCTACTCTATCTGCAAATAGAATATCCGATGAATCAAGAGTACCTGCATTATAACAGATAACCTCCTTTACCATATCTTTAGCCAACCATGCAACTAGGACACTGTCAATTCCACCTGAAAATATTATTCCTATCCTATCAAGTCCTTTTGTACGCTTTCTCATTGCTGACATCAACGATTTCTTATAAGCTTTGAGCGCCTCTTCAAGAGAGTTATATCTGAAATTTTTCTTGTTGGAATCTAATGTCCTAGGAGGATCTGCAATTCTGTATTCTCTTAAAGTTCCCTTATTACTTATTATAACGGCATGACCCGGCATAACTCTCTTGACCGATTTATTTCCTCCTAACCGCCAGATAGCTTTCTGCTCAGATGCAAATGTTACTTGCTCAGGATCCTCACTATAGTAAAGCTGCCTAACCCCTAAAAGATCTCTGGCAAGAGCTATATCTCCTGTTTTCTGATCTTTTACCGCAATACTATACACTCCATCTAATATTTTTGCCATTTTAGTCAATGCCTCCACTAAACTTGCTGATCGCACTAATTCTTCTTCTAAGAAGTGCAGTATTACTTCGCTGTCTGAATCACTAATAAAATGATGTTGAGACCTTAATCTATTCTTGATTTGTTTATAATTATAAATTTCACCGTTATGTTCCAATGTTAGCCTTCCATCACAGCTCGTAAATGGCTGTCTTCCTAATTGACCACCCACTATTGCTAGCCTTACGTGACCTAGCCCAAACCTTCCATCAGTGTAAGGGACGGAAGATTCTGATGATTCCAATGAATTGATTTCATTTTGTCCGACTTGAATTGCAACACCATCAGGACCGCGATTATGCATACAAGATAACATGAGGATAAGATCCTCAGTTACACCTGTATTATTTTTATTTAGTATACCAGCTATTCCGCACATTTTTTTCTCCAATTAACGTCCAAACGTAAATGATAATTCAAAAGATCTCCCTCTACAAACTACTCTTCAACATGATTTATCAGTGTTACGTCGCAATTTCGTTTCTTCAGTACTATCCATATTTATATTAGTACAGAGGCCAAATATTAATCATTACCATGGCGTATGATTGATCACAATAATTTATATAATAGTCTTTTTTCAGGCTTCACTTTTTATGTCTTGCTGTTAGATCTCGTAAAAATATGTATTATGATTACGATATATCTTAAAAAATTATATCATCTAAAGGAACATTTTGTTAAATAGTATATCTGATGAAAATAATTTTCAAAATTCTTCAAAACTCAGGGTAAATGGAATCTGATAAAAATTAAGAAAAATAGTGTGATATCTTAGCATAGTAAAATACTACCAACAGCTTGAAGAGTGTTGGAATTTAAAATATGGAAAAGGAGCCTACATTTTTTTTGCCGAGTTGTAAATAATAAGTGCTACATAGTAATCGATGTGAAGGGTTTCAGCCAAGTTGCTCACCATTGTATTAAGAATTTTATCTCTTGTAAATCCACGCATCACTAACATCTCCTTGATCCCATCTGCAACCGCTAAATCATAAACATCTGGCTTCTTTTCACTACCAAGTAATGATTGGACCATCAATGCCGAGTGCACAACAAAATATTTATACATGTTAGGTTTCTCAAGTGAATTTTGAATCAAATAACAAAAAAGCAATAATATCCTACACGTTCTGTTTTCATTCTAGTAATGTTTAAAGACGATGTTAGCGTTTACAAATTAATGCGTAGAGTGTATTTCAGTCACTCTAACACTACTGAAGAACATTTCTCTACTCAAAATGATGAAGATCATATGCCTAGAAAGATTATTCGGCCAATTAGGCTTAGTCACTTGATTGCATTCAATATCAAGGAAAATGATGATGAAATCTCTGGAATACTAACAATAGAATTTGAATATTATTCATCTGATGGCAGCATAAAATATCATGATATGCATTATAGTGATCCCAGATTGATAAAGCACATTGAAGGCAACCC
>JAATVN010000113.1 GCA_014523595.1 Nitrososphaerales archaeon TH5888
ATTAGCAGAAGTAAACTGTACTGGGCTGCTACATGTAGAAAAGTTAGAATTGTCTATGTTGCATTCAAAATTACTAATTCCGACTCCAGTATCGTTGCCAGAGAATTCAAACATAACAACATTAGATTTAGTATTGCTGCTGTTAGTTATTGTGCTGTTGTTACCATCAATGGCAGAGTTGATAATAGTAGTAGGTGCTATGGTATCAACCGTCCATGTAAACAACTCGGGAGATGGATCGTTATTTCCGACGTTATCTTCAGACAAAACCCTAAACGTATGAGTTCCATCTGTTATGTTCTCAGAAGTAAATTGCGCGGGAGTTGAGCAGACAGTAAAATTGGAATCATCTAGGCTGCATTCAAATCGTTTTATTGCTAATCCCTTGGCTCCTGCTCCGTTTGTATCGTTACCAGAGAATGAAAATGATATAGAGTTAAGGTTGGAATAGCTACCGTTTGTTATAGGGCTCTCATTATCATCAATGGCATTAATGATGGTAGTACTGGGAGGCACTGTGTCAACAGTCCAGTTAAATGAGGCTGGTGTTGGACTTAGGTTTCCAACATTGTCTTCAGACATTATTTCCAATGTATGAACGCCATCAGTCAGGTTCATAAATTGGAGCGGGCTCGTGCAAGAAACAAATTCTGAGTTATCTATATTACACTCGAACTGTTTTATGCCGACTCCATTACCTTCTTTACCACCAGAATCAATAGCTGAAAATGCAAGTGTTATGGAGTTAGAGGCAGTATTACCCCCGTCAGTTACATTATTTTCAAAACCATCAATGGAAGAATCAATAGTCGTGGTAGGTGGCTCAGTGTCCACAGTCCATGAAAATGATTCTGGAGAAGAATTTATGTTTCCAATGTTGTCTTCAGAAATTATCTGAAAGGTGTGAATGCCCTCCGGTAAATTTACTGAAGTAAACTGGACAGGACTTGTGCAGATAGAGAAGGATGCCCCATCCAACGAACATTCAAACTGTTTTATTCCTACTCCTTTACCTTCTTGACCGCCAGTATCGTTACCTGAAAAAGCAAGTGTTACTTCATTGGAAGATGTGTTACTTTCAGGAATCATGAAATTTCCATTACCATCAGTGGCACTGTCAATAGAAATAATAGGAGATAAAGTGTCTACGGTCCAAGTAAATGATGCAGGACTAGAATCCTTATTTCCTGCGTTATCTTCAGACAAAACAGTAAAGGTATGACTACCATCTTTTAATAAATTTGGAAATATGAACGGGCTGGTACAGGCTACATATAGAGAGTTATCGATGTTACATTGATGGTTATCTATTCCAACACCACCAGTATCGTTGCCATCAAAAGAAAATTTAATTGAAGTGGATTCACTCTTTCCATTATTTGAGATAGTATTATTGTTACCGTCTACAGCAGAGATTATAGACGTTGTAGGGGGAGTTGTGTCGACCGACCAAGTAAATGATGCAGGACTAGAATCCTTATTTCCTGCGTTATCTTCAGATCGTACACTGAATGTATGAGTTCCATCCACAACATTAACAGTGTTAGTACTTACGCAAGTAACAAATGGTTCACCATTCATGCTACACTCAAAACGATAGATTTTTGCACCAACATTATCCGTACCTGAAAATGCAAAAGTCATCGAGTTGGACCTAGTGTTGCTGTTGTTTATTACGATCATCTTGTTACCATCAGTAACAGAATCTATCTGAGTGTTTGATGTTTCTGTGTTAGCCGTCCATGTATATGACGCTGGAGTCGAATCTTTATTTCCTGCGTTATCTTCAGATCGTACACTGAATGTATGAGTTCCATCCACAACATTAACAGTGTTAGTACTTATGCAAGTAACAAATGGTCTCCCATCAATACTACACTCAAAGCGATTAATTGTCTTGCCCATATTGTCCATTCCAGAAAATGCGAATTTCATTGAGTTTGATGTAGTGCTACCATTATTGACTATGACATTGTTATTGCCATCTATCGCTGTGTTTATTATAGTATTTGGAATGTTTTCGTTGTTCTCATTCTGACCGTCATCAAATTGGCCGAAAGCTATGTTGACGTTGACTCTATGTTGATCGAGCCCATAAAATGAAGGGAACTGACCTGAAACATAAAAAACAATAGCAAAAATAAATATTAAGTATAACTTTGAATGTGATTTACCAGAAAATCTCATTACCTATTTGTATCTTGAGCGTGAAGTATATTAACGTAAACATAAAGCATTATTCTAAAAATTTCTAAATAAAATCAATAGTTGGTTATTATTGCAATCATTAATATCCACAAATAGTAATTATCATTAAATTGAAAGAAACCTAGGATTTTTCATTTAAATTCAAAGCTTTATCAAAAAGTTGTATACTGTTACATTCAAGTATCAAAAAATAATATGATTACATCCGTTTTCCTAATTGAAAATCTCACAACTTAATTGTATATATATGCGCATAATCATAGCAAATTCATGAAATTGGTTAGTCTTAGTAGCGCTCGAGTATTCATGATAGGAATTGTATTTGCAATCCCATTTATTTTCGCTGATTCGGCATTTGCCCAAAATCAAAATATGACTCCAAGTATGGTGATCAACATGAGTGACCTATCAATAAAAGTCGGAAATACCACAAGTAATGAAACAATCACTTTTTCCAACAATACAAACAATACGACAGGAGAAACTGGTTCCAACAATACAAACAATACGACAGGAGAAACTGGTAATTCTACTAGTTGAAATTAATTAGCGTAAGGCGAACCCTAAAAAAATTCAGAGATGACTGCATTTTTCAGAATTACTTATGGAACTAAGCAAATGGTCAAGCAATTCTTTTTATTACGTGATACCCGAATTCCGTTTTTACAGGTTCTGAAATTTGGTTTTTTTCAAGTGTAAATGATGCTGCTTCAAACGGTTTTACCATTACTCCCCTTCCAAAAAAACCTAGGTCGCCGCCCCTTTTACCGCTTCCCTTGTCTATAGAAAGTTCCTTTGCTAATTTATCAAACCTTTCTCCTTTATTTAACCTTTCAATGATAGATAGTGCCTCACTATGCTTCTTTACGAGAATATGGGAACACTTAATCTTGTCGGCCAACTTTATGATATATTATGACATGGAATATATTTTTTTCCTAAAAAATTAATTTAATCGCTTTTAATACCTTCCTAATGAATAAATTTTAGATCCCCATGACTTTGATTACCATACATTAGTAACTCTCAAATGGGCATTTATTATGTAAGATATTTAGCTCAACTTTCCAATTCCCAGAACCCAGTATTATTTATTTATGCTGCTAATTCGACCTGTGATTTTTCACTTTCTTTCACTACTCTAAATATTGTTTCCACAAATCCCTCTAATTCTTTTTCGTGAGAAACTATTATTACCTGAGCTGCGCTGAGTTCTTCTAAGACAAGCTTAATTTGAATTAGTTGTTCCTTACTAAAACCATCTGTAGGTTCGTCTAAAATCAAGAGATTGTCATCAAGCATTATGATCCTTCTTATCATTTCGTTAAGTGCTAACCTATACGCAAGTGCGATTGAGGTTTTCTCTCCTCCACTTAAACTATCAACTTCCAGGTGATATCCACTCTGGTTCACAATAGGTGTAAAATATTCATCGATTTCCACATCTATATCTCCTACTTCAATCAATAAGTAAAACCACTTTTGAAATAGCTTATTGAATTCTTCCCTCACACTTATCAACACTTGAGATTCTATCTGTTCTAATGAGGGGATAAAATGCTGATTCAGCCATGTACCTATCTGATCTGTAAAAACAATTTTATCAACTCTCTCTTCCAAGTCATTTATTTTCTTGCTGATAGCTTGAATATTCTTTAGATTATTATCATGTTCTGTCCTTCTCATCGCAAGATTTTCTTTCTTTCTAACTAATTCATTCTCAAAAGAAAGTTTCTCTGATTCTAATTTTTTTAGTTTAATTTCGACTTCTTGACTATCTTGATAGACTGCTTTCATTTCATCAAGTTTTTTAGATAGGGCAAATATCTCATCATTTAATTCCACTAACGATTTTTCTTTAACTCTTTTCTCTTCAATGTTACGTTGTTTTGATTTAATCAAGTTAGAATGCTCCAGATATGTACTTTCAAGATCTGTCTTTTGGTAATCGTTTACGATTTTAGTTAATGAGTCATAACTCATCTTGTAAGAATACATTGTACTTAATTTGTCAGCTATTTCATCCAATTTCTTTACCTTTTCAAGAAAATAGTTTTCTTGTAATTTAGCCTGCATCGATCTCTTGCCTGAAGTTTTTTCGTCTATCTTAAGATCTAATTGTTTAATGTTCTTCTGTACAACATTTAATTTTGCTATCTGGACTTGAATTTTTTGCAATTCAGATTTCTTAGACTCTACTTTTTTGATCCAATTTAGAAACTCATTTTTCTTATCTTGATTCTCTTGTAGCTCCTTTTCCATTTGACCAAGTTTATTCTCCAAGAAATCCTTCCTTTGTAAAAATTTATTTTCCAATTCTAAAATGTGCTGTTGGTCTAATTTTTGCTTGCAATACGGACAAACTGCATCTTGTCTTAAATGTAATACTGTGTCAAGTTCTGATTGCTGTTTTGATATTTCCTTATTAATTGAAATCATCTCGGACTTAATATTAGAGAGATTATCAGAAACATCCTCCAATTCCATTTCGAAATTACCTGAATCAGTAATGTTATTACTTAGTAGAATCTCTTCTTCTTCCAAGTGATTTAAATTCTCTATTTCTTTGTTGCATATTTCTCGTTCCAACGAAAGTTCGGATAATTCCGAGTCTAACCTTTTGATATTAGAGTTCAACATTTCGCGGTCGCTGTTAATGTTACTTTCTAATTGTATCTTGTCGAGTAATAGTTTATCATATTGTGTAGCTTGTTCAGTAACATCTACTAGATCCTTCCTTTTTTGAATATACTCCTGATATTTCGGAGTAAGATTAGCGACTATTTTTTCACTTTGCGATATATCAGCTAATTCACGGTTTATTCTAACAAGCTCTAAATTCGTTTCTTCTTTTAGTTTCAAATTCTTGTCTATTGTAGATTGGAGATGTAAAATCGAAGACTCTGCTTGTAGTATTCTTTCCTTTCTTTTCCTCGTCTCCAGCATTTGCTTCAAGATCAACTGAATATGATCATCAAGAGTGACTATGGTGTCTTTAAGGTAGTCAATTTCTTCTTTTAATGGTTCTGTGGTACCCTCTATCTTTTGTATGTCTGCCTTGTAAATACTCAAATCATTTAACAAAGTCTTCTTTATCCTGGTGACTGTGCGTATCCATGAAGAAAATTTCTCAGCATTTTTCTTTGCCGTGCTATATTCTTCTATACCAAATGCTCTTCTGAGTATTTCGACCCTTTTTTCATTATTGGACGTCAATACATTTTTCATCATCTCTTGGGGAGTGTAAATTGCAAAACGATATATCGTTGAAGTTGTTTTTGTCTGTGTTCTTTCATTTATTCCAATTATGTCTAAAATTTTTGATTTTAATTCACCAACTGAATATGAATTCTTGACTCCGTTTTCATACAAGAAACCTTCTTCTTGAAAAATTTTATTTCCTCGTTTTAGGAGAGATCTAAAGACATTATAGGTCTTGCCAGAACTTTCAAATTCTAAAAGTACAGACCCCTTACTCTCGCCAATTCTGAGTAAGTGATTTGCATCAATATCACCCAGGCCAAAAAGGGCAAATTCAATTGCAGAAAGGATTGTTGATTTTCCTGAACCTATGTCACCTTGGAATAGTATTCTCCCGACAGGAAGTTCAATCGTTGTTTTATCTTTGTAGCTTCTGATATTGGTAATTTCGATTTTTTTAATTATCATAAGATAATCTTTATGGATGTACTAACAATATGGAAGAAATAAAAGATTATTGATCTTCTTCGACGACAGGGCTCAAATATGGAAATAGTTAGGCTAAATTAAATAAAAAAGTAGACAGAGTTTTGACGAAATTAATTAGTATCTTCAAATTGATTGGAGATGTCCGTTGAAAGCATCACTAAGTACTTTTAACCTTTGATGTAATGAATTTAAGACATAAATTTAGACATATATACATAATTTATCCAAAGTAGAGCAATTTGTGTTAACTATTATAAGTCTTAAAGTCCTAAGTGAATTTTAATGAATATACTAGCATTTATTTTGGTAGGAACAATTGCTTTTTCATTGGGTGTGTCTTATCCAATGATGAGTATAGCGCAAGAAGAAGAAGAAGAACAAACAGGTGGACAGCTTCCAGAACAATTAGAGATACCTCTGAATTTCACGCTAAAAGCTCAGGACGGCGATAATGAAGAGTTGAATGCAACAGAAGCGAAGGAAGTTACTGTAACGCTAAGCGTACAAGGTGCTAAGGATGGAAGTCCGATGCAGATACCAGTAACAGCAAAAGTAGCAAATGATACCCA
>JAATVN010000114.1 GCA_014523595.1 Nitrososphaerales archaeon TH5888
CGTTAAAGGAGACTGGTATGAAGGGAAAGCAAAGTTTGCTGATTCCGCAGAATCGTCAATTGTATATTCTATGATTGATAAGAAATATGGGTTTATAACAACTCTGATTAGATCATTTAACAAGATTAGGGGAACAAATCCCATAATACTGGCAATAATGCTGGACTAGACTGGGAATTAGTATCCCTCATAATTTGGAATTATTATCTGAAATTCAGAATTATTTATTTTTTGTTTAAGACAAGATCCTTACGCAAAGTTACTTGAAACTGTATCAAAAAATGACTAATGCTGACATTATTATCTAGCCAGGTCAGAGATTACAACCTTACTTAAATAGGATATTATTTAATATAGAATATGGTAAAGGAAAAGGAAACAACTGGGAAAGAAAGCAATTTTATTGATAATTCTGATGAAACCAGCGCCAAGGATCGATCAATAAGACTTGTGACAAAAAGTAATGAAACTCCAGAAGGTGATGGCTTTGTAGTACATAGATCCTTTCCTTCACAGTCTATTCGAAATCTAGATCCCTTCTTACTGTTAGATGAAATGGGTCCTTTGGATTTGTTACCATATGAGAGTAAAGGCTTTCCCGAACACCCGCACAGAGGTTTTGTAACTGTTACATACATGCTTGAAGGAAGATTCGAACATAAAGACTCTCAGGGAAACTCTGGGAAGCTTGGACCTGGCGATGTTCAGTGGATGACAGCAGGATCTGGCTTGGTTCACTCGGAAATGCCAGAAAAAGAGTTTGCTAAAAGTGGCGGAAGGTTGCATGGATTTCAGTTATGGATAAATCTTCTCAAAACTGACAAGTGGAATAAACCTGATTACCAAGATGTTCCTTCCACAAAAATTCCTCAAGTCAATACTTCTGATGGTAAAGTATCTGTTAAAGTTATTGCAGGAAATTTCGGTGACGCTAAGGCAGTAATCAATACTTTAACCCCCATTTTGTACTTGCACTTTACCCTGCAACCAGGAGGAGAAGTTGTGCAGACCATTCCTGAAAATCTTAATGCATTTGCGTACGTTATTGGTGGTAAAGGTCTTTTCGGCAAGGATAAAACAGCGGTCGATGAAAAGAACTTGATTGTGTTTAAAAATGACGGTGGAAATATTTCAATTAGAGAATCGGATAATGCAAAATCTCCTCTGGATGTATTGCTTGTCGCAGGAATGCCCCTCAATGAACCAATAGTACAGTACGGACCATTCGTTATGAATACTCGAGAAGAGATAGATAAAACATTGGAGGATTATCGGAATGGTAGAATTGGAAAGATTGATTTTTAAAAAGTATTAGGACATTCCTATTCTATTCATTTCTATTTTTTATATCCTGAGGAATGGAAACACGAGGTTTGGAGTCATTATTCCTGTCATTCATTATAAAATACAATGAAACATAGTTTCTCTATATTTCATTCATTGGGATAATCAAACAATGTCTTCTGCTTTGACTTGTGTACTCCAGTGCCCATTGAGAAACGTGTTTCCGGAACATAATCGATTTCCTTTCGTACTCCCCATTCGACTGAATTAAGTCCTTTCATAACTCTGAACATATTTGCAGTTGCAGCTCCAAATCCTGCATAATGGTTATTAGCTGCTACGATACCTATCTTAACCTCTTTTTCTGTTTCTTCAACGGTTCTAAATTTGTCTGCCCAATATTTCATTTCTTCTATTCTATCTTTTTGTATCATTCCAAAATCTCCTTCTTTTATGCTCCTGTCACCAATTAATCTAAGATAAACAAAATCAGATGTTACTATTGCTGGTGATTGTATTCTGTCAAGTTGATTCCAGACCATACATATATTGTTATTCGAAAAGAAATTGTAAGCTAGGTCTGAGAACCATGATGGATGCCTTACTTCTACTGCATACCTGAATGTATCATCAAAGAAAAAGTCATGCTGTTTTAAAGCCTCTAGACCTTCTGTGATTTTTACATAGGGTGGAAATTGTATTAATAGAGCAAGCAGCTTGTCCTTCAATGGCTTCATAGCATCATAGAATAGTGACAGTTCTTTCTCTGCATTTTTGAATTTTTTGTCGTGAGTGATTACTTTGGGGAATTTGACAGTGAATCTGAAATTTTTGGATGTTTTTTTAGCCCAGTTTCTAACCATAATTTGATTTGGAATTCTGTAAAAGGTGGAGTCAATTTCAACATATTCAAAGACTTGAGAATAGTATGGCAGCCAAAGCTTATTTTCTAGATTGGAAGGATAGAAGACATCCTGCCATGAACTGTAGCTCCAACCCGAGCACCCTATGTAAAGCTGCAATAACTTATGATAGCGGATGTGCCATAAATTGATTCATAGCTTTGATTTAGATAAGCAAGGGATGCTCGAGACAATCGAGCCCTCCCTCTCTCAAGGTAGCTCCTTGATTAAATAGAGTTCAATGCCCTACATCTAAGCTCCATGTCTAAACTCATTGAAGAAAAGCTAGAAACTTCTGTACAGACTTCTGTACACAATGAATTCAAGAATCTGAAACTGAAGACTGCTTATGACTATCTTAATCAAATATCATTTACAGTTGATGGCACTTCAAACAAAACTATAGAGTTGCTGTCTAACGATGCCATATGTCTGCTTGGTAACTCAAGAATGACGAATCTCATGTTGACAAAGCTAGCAGTACATTGTTTAATGCCAAAGAAGTATGGAGGTTTTAGAAGTTCAAAAGTGTTTGTTCTCGACGCTGGAAATTGTACTGATGTCTATCAGTTTGTAGACTTTATGAAACAATACGGTTTGAACATCAAAAAGAATCTCAAGAAAATAATGATATCAAGAGTATTTACTGTATATCAGCTTACTCATTTTTTAAAATACGAGCTTCCCAAAACGATTCATGATTACACAATCAATATAGTAATAATTCCAGACTTGTTAGCAATGTTCCTTCAGGAAGCTGAGATGGACATTGATGAAGCAAAGTTCTTGGTAACAGAAATCGTTGACATTCTTAAAGTAATCACTCATGAAGGTAAAGTACTTTTAATAACATCACTTTCTATTGATGACCAATTACCTCATTTCGTTATTGATTTAGGGAACAAAATTATTAAAAGTTTTAACAAACGTATTGCAATTGACAAAAACAAAACAAATGATAAATTTAAAATGCTTATACAGCAAAAACAAGGTGCAGATTATATAGCTGTTAAAAAGTATTTGTCATTAACTGCTGAAGATGTGTTGACAGTCATGAGAAGATGATGAGTGATTATGGGCAGGACGATTCCGTCTTTTAGGCTAGCATGTATGGCCGAGGAGTTGAGG
The DNA here is from genome assembly GCA_014523595.1 of Nitrososphaerales archaeon TH5888. Lineage (GTDB taxonomy): Archaea > Thermoproteota > Nitrososphaeria > Nitrososphaerales > Nitrososphaeraceae > TA-21. The sequence goes on from JAATVN010000114.1 coordinate 3,315, forward strand.
TGGCGTAAATTTCGTTCTAGACTGAGCAAGGATGATAGAAAAAACTTCGATGAAATGTTTTCGACTTCCCGTCTCTATAATAGCGCATGTGCAAATTCGGCTAGACCAATAGTTTTGGAGTGTATTCTAATGTCAATTATTCTGAATGACTTCAAGCGATTAACAGATTTGATGAAAAAAAGTACGAATAGAAATACTGTGACTCAAAGCCATTCTAAAGAAACTCGGTGATAAAGTTGGCATTGTTCCCAAATGAAGATATACTAACAAAAGAAATTCAGGCATGGAGTGGGTTTGCTGACGCGCTACGGGAAGAAGACAGAGTACTTTTTTTGCGCATGCTAGAGCAATGTTGCCAATATATTGATTCAATCAATTCAAAGGGAGAGTACTATTCGACAGAATCTCTGCTGATAAGTTTAGTCTTTGTTCAGCATAAGATTATTAATTGGTTGATCAATAATGGAAATTTTAACCAGCAAGATTGGAGATAATCATTATCATAGGATGTAGGAGCCACACATGTTCTCAGGATGGCTGTTTGATGCATATGCCAAAAATGATAAGATGGTCTTTTGGATAAGACAGAGCAATGGAGGCACAGTAAGAATAGAAGATGAATGGTCTCATCCAATATATGTGGCAACAGATGACAATTCCCGATTTCAGGAAATTTTAGAAAGCGAGGACATTACTAAACACATATCGAGTTCTGAAATTGTACCGAAATATGAAAAATTAACAGATTCAGAGGAGTCAATGGTACTTCAATTAAGACTAAAAGACTCTAATAAAGCCACAAAAGTTGCTTCAAAAATTGAAAAAAAATTCAGGTTCGGAAAAATTAGACTTTATAACGTAGATGTACTTCCAACTCAGACATATTTTTATGAACACGGCATATTTCCGACATGCTATTGTCATATTAATACGGGCAAATCTGGATTGGACTGGAACGTGAGAGACAATGTATGGTCTACTGATTATCAGCTTCCGCAATTTGAGAACATACATCTTAGAGTCTTTCCCAAAGTCCTAGAAGGTACGATACCAAGATACACTGATAAGATAGACCATATTGAAATTCAAAAATATTCGACGGATGAGATAATTTGGATAAAAGAGGACTCTGAAATTGATATTTTTTGCAAACTTATGAAACAAATGGCAAACACAAATGCGGATTTTGTGCTGACAGATGATGGAGATTCTTTTACATTTCCGTACCTGATTGAAAGGGCAAATAGTAACAGTATAAAACTAGAACTAGGAAGAGAAAAGGATAGTGGTGGATTAATCAAGCCAGCAAAGGAAGGTACTTCGTACTTTTCATACGGCAAAATTTTTTTTAAACCTTCGACAGTAAAGTTACCAGGAAGAATACACATTGATACCGATAATTCATTTATCATGGCAGAATCAGGACTACCGGGATTATACGAGCTGGCAAGAATCTGCAGAATGCCATTTCATACGGCATCCAGGGCAAGTATTGGAAAATGCATGAGTAGCTTGCAGTTCTACCATGCAGACAAGAAAAACGTTCTAATACCCTGGAAACCAACTTTGGCTGAACATGTCAAGGGTTTAGATGAACTTTTAATTGCTGACCGTGGCGGAATGATTCTTGAACCTAGGATAGGAGTTCATGAAAACGTTGCAGAACTGGATTTTGTTTCTCTATATCCGACTATAATGCAGAAGATGAATATATCAGCAGAAACAGTCTTTTGCCAATGCTGTCCTGATTCCAAACTACAAGTTCCTGGCTTGGACAATTATTACAGGTGTGAAAAAAGGAAAGGACTAGTTCCAATAGCCCTTGAAATTCTTCTCAGCAAAAGAAAAATCTACAAACGTCTCAGAAATTCGAGTACTGACACTAAATTGAGAGAAATGTATAATGCAAGACAAACTGCACTAAAGTGGGTCTTGGTAACAAGTTTTGGATACCTTGGGTTTAACAATGCCAAATTTGGCAGAATTGATGCCCACATTGCAGTCTGTGCATTTGACAGGCATATTTTGATACAAACTATAAGAACGGCCGAGCAACAGGGATTTAAAATTCTACATGCAATAGTGGACTCTATTTGGGTGCAGAAAAAGGCGGGAGAAAGAAATGCAAGAGCAGAGGATTATGAGGCACTGAAACAAGCAATAGAAAACGAGACACACTTTGATATATCACTCGAAGGTGTCTACAAGTGGATTGCATTTGTTCCCTCAAAAATTAATGATATTGTTGGTGTTCCCAACAGGTATTTCGGGGTATTTGAGGACGAAACACTTAAACTGCGAGGTATTGAAGCAAGGAGACATGACACTCCAATTTTCTTTTCTAATTATCAACAATTAGTTTTGAATATGATAGCAGAAGCAGACACCATCTATGAAGTCAAAATGATGTTTCCAAAAATAAGATACATGTTTGAAAAGCATTTGACGTTCCTAAAAGAGAGGAAAGTTCCTCTAAACGAGCTAGCATTCACAAAAAGAACTTCAAAAGCATTTGACGAATATGAAGACAGAAACACTATAGAAAAAAACGCATTATCAAATCTAAGAGGAGAAGGAAAATCATTAAGGGCTGGACAGATTTTAAAATACATAATTACTGATTATTATCGAAAGGGTTCTAAAATTAGAAGTATCCCTATAGAACTTGCAACCTCACAAACCAAATATGATATCAAGAGATACTGTGAAATATTAGAACAAGTTACCAATACAGTAACAGAGCCGTTTGGGCTGTCTATAAAAAATCAATCTATGATATCTTTGTAGTTATTGTCTCAAGCTATTATCCAGTGTCCCTTGCCTTGAAACATGAGATAGTAAATTTCGAGCATTTTCTAGCACTGCTCTTTCCTTCTGAGATAAAACTGCCCCTAGCATTTCTTTGAACTCTATCGCATTAACAACGGCTCTAGCTCCGTAATGATTGTTAAAATATCCTCTGACGACAGTCGTTTCCAAAGATATTTGTTTGACCTTGTCGACCCATGGTTTCAGTTCATCTTTTGAGTAAAGATAATTGTACCTAGGTTTTACCTGTCTTCCATGCCATCTAATAAAACAGTGGTTCGCAGTTACTATAGATTCTGATAGAAATTGAAGCTTATCCGTCTCAGGAGAGTCGGTCATCACAGCCGCTATATTGTAATGCTTTAACAATTCCCACGGGCCTTCCGTATTCCATGAGGGATTTCTGAACTCAACGGCGTAATCGTACCCACTCGGAAGTCTTTCAAGAAATTTTTCTGTATTTTGAAATTCTTTAACGGTAAAACTTGGCGATAATTGAATGAGTACTGCTCCCAATTTACCAGCATTTTTTAAAGGTGATATTTTTTCAAGGAACTCGTCCAAAAGCGCCATAGCTCCTTTACTTACGTCAAGTCGCTTATCATGAGTTACTGTTTCAGGAACCTTAATCGAGAATTGAAAGTTGTCAGGCGTCGCTCTAGTCATTGCTGCGAATGTGTCCTTGGTCATGTACATGTAGAACTTTTCATAGAACGTGGCATCCATTTCGGCCGTATCAAAAAATTCGGCGTAATACTGAAGCTTTTTAGTCTGAGCTTCTGGATAAAATACCTTAACCCATCCCCCTTTATCGAAGGATTCAGAGTAACTCCAACCAGAACAACCTATAAACACAGACATAATTTTTCCTTAGTAATATTGACAAACACTCAATTAAAAATATGTAAAATAAAATTACAGTTATTCTGCTATCTTATTATTTATTCACTCATTCATTCATGAATTCATGCATTGTTTATTTTGTTCTCTTTTGGGCCCACTTTAGCTTCATTTCATTTAAAATCTCGAAATTTTCATAAATAAATGGTCTTGTCTCTCTCATTCCTTCTATTACTGGCTTTGCCTTCTGCCAGAAAGGAGCGGGGTTGAAAACATCAAAATACAGATTAGCATCAATGAGTCGTCTCTTTACTAATGTCCCTGAAAGCTCAAAAAAACCACAAACCCGAATAAAATGGCATCTGTCTTTAGTGGTACCATGATACTGTTGTTTATACTCCTCATAGTTTTTTGCTTTGAAATCTTCAAGGAACCAGAGAATAGAATCTCTGTTTCGATCATATATCTCGTAGAGTGAAAATAGAGCATCTACATCATCATTTACCAATGTATGTTAATATCATCCAAAGCATTAAAATATTTTTGAATTAGTTTGCATGCACGACATTTGAAAGAAGAGTAAGAGGAAGAAGAAAAGTTACTTGTTGAATATTAATGACTGGTTATGACTTTATTTCAATCTCTAACAGGACTCAAAGAAACTGCTAAATTAGATGTAGTTTGCTTTTTAATTCCTTGGCTCGATTTCTTATAGTCACTTCTGTAACTCCAGCAGCTTCTGCGATGTCAATCTGTCTAATTGTTTTGCCTTCCATTTGAAGTGATACATATAGTAATGCTCCGGCAAATCCCATGGGATCTTTTCCAGCAGAAAATTCTTGCTCAAGAACTTTTTTCATAAGATCTCTTGCATGCCTTATTGTCCTTTCATTCAACTCGATTTTATTTGCAATTTTGTCTATACATTGGAAGC
>JAATVN010000115.1 GCA_014523595.1 Nitrososphaerales archaeon TH5888
AATTGTCATATTCTTAGCTTAATCCTGTTTATCTGTATTTGAATAGTATATTACCGTGTTGACTGACTTGATTGGCTTAAAAATGGAGGATGAAACTTTTGACAAATAGCACTCTCATTCACAATCCTATAGTAAGCAACATCAAGAATTTGGTTCACGACTTGATAAATAAAAATAATAGATTTAGTTTCCTTCCAGAAAAAGTAATTTACATGAACAATGGGATAGAATATTACTATATAGAAACTGAGGCCGCCGATGGTAGTAAGTTTATTATAAATGCCTACGGCTCTGAGGCCCTGGAGTTGTTTGAAGAAGTTCACAGATGTGTAATATGTGGAAGAACGATTTGTGGAAGAAAAGAAAACACAAAACTGATCACATATCATGCGGGTGAAAAAAGAAACTTGTTTGTTGAACCTGGCTGTATGAATCTATTAAAGAAATTTGAAATAGCTTATGGAAAAGAATTTTTTGATCGATAATCTTTCCAGCTGGACATCAAATTAGAGTCTCCACAATATTTAACACCAACCACGTACAAGAGTATTCATTGAGTAATCAGGATGTCACTGAATCTACAAAATCTTTGCTTACCCTGCCAAATATCCAGTATCTAGTCCAAGGTCTGGATGTACTGTTAACAACAGATTTAGACGGTGATAATCGCACAAAGGTAATTCAATTGCGCGACGAATTACTATCTTACATTAACAGCATTTTCACCGATTACGAATAGAGAATAAATCTCCACCAGTGGAATTCCGATAGACTGAATAATCCATTTTTAGCATATTTTTAATGTTGGTACAATCTGCGCTTACAATAGCAGGTAGTGATTCTAGTGGCGGTGCTGGAATTCAAGCAGATATAAAAACAATGTCTGCTTTGGGAATATATTCATGTACGGTTATAACAGCGATAACTGCACAAAATACATCTAATGTAGATCATATCCTACCGCTCAGTGCTAGTATCATCAAAAAACAAATAGAGTCAGTATTATCCGATATTCGAATTGATGCAATAAAGATTGGAATGGTTTACAATAACGAAATAATTACTACCATAAGTGACCTCTTGGAAAAATCAAAAATCCCAATTGTGCTTGACCCAATAATCTCTGCTGGGACTGGAGCACAATTGCTTCAAAAGGAATTTCTTTCTGACTTTAAAAGGAAACTAGTACCAATTTGTGATGTGGTTACCCCTAATATACATGAAGCAGAAAAGCTATCGGGAATCAAGATAAAAAATGAAAATGATATTGAAAAGACGGCCTTGAAAATACAAAAATTAGGTGCAAGAAATGTGGTAGTAAAAGGCGGTCATTTTAGAAATGACGATAAAACAATTATCGACACAATCTTAAATGAACATGGGAAATTTACTGTGGTTAGGAATCCAAGGATGAAAATAGTTGAAACACATGGAAGTGGTTGTAATTTTTCTGCCGCGGTAACAGCATTTATGGCAATGAAAATTCCTGTAGTTAAAGCGTGTCTTTTGGCAAACAAGTATGTTCATAATTCTATAGCTAATACTGTAAAAATCGGTAAGGGGATTCCAGTTAATAATCCCATTTCAACAATGTATGAAGAGTCCTGCAGATATAAGGTGATAGAAGAGTTAGCTAGAGCCGTTGACCAATTAATTAGCATAAGGAATTTTGCAGACCTGATTCCAGAAACTCAATCAAATATTGTTTATGCAATACCCAATGCCAAAAGCATTGAAGATGTGGCCGGTGTAAATGGAAGGATTGTGAAAGCAGGAGATAGGAGTGTGCCAACTTCAAGTATTAAATTCGGTGCCTCAAGACATGTAGCTTCCTCAATTCTTGAATACATGAAAACTAATCAACAGGTTAGATCAGCACTAAACATTAAAAATGATAAAAGAGTTCTGGACAAGTGCACCAAGCTTTTCAGAGTAGGTCACTATGAAAGAAAATTGGAACCAAAGGTCATCAAAGAAAAAGAGGGCAGGTCTATTTCATGGGGAGTCAACATAGCGTTGTCAAAGAATCCAGATGCAGATATCATATCTCATTCAGGGGACGTCGGTAAAGAACCAATGATAATAATCTTTGGATGTAGTCCGCAAGAAGTTGTAGATAAGGTTAAAAAAATACTCGACGATAAAAATTTTGAATAGTTTTTACTTATATTATAGTTCAATTTAAGTATAATTTTAAATGAAAGCGATAATTTTAGCTGGCGGTCTTGGAACCCGTCTTCAACCATACACTTTTTTCATTCCGAAACCAATGTTACCTCTTGGGAATAAACCACTATTAGAACACATTATTGAGTGGTTGAAGAGTGATGACAATAATATTGATCATATAATAATTTGTGTGAGTTATTTACATAGAACAATAGAAGACTATTTTGAAGATGGTAGCAGACTTGGAATAAAGATAGAATATGCAAGGTCCGATAGACCTCTAGCAACTGCGGGGCAGCTATTGACAGCCAAGAGGTTTATTGATGATAGATTTGTATGCGTATATGGAGATTCCATTTATGAGTTCTCACTCAGAGAAATGATAAATGAACATGACAGACTTAAAGCATTTACTTCAATGGCTCTATTATCCTATAAAACAAGGCTAAAGTACGGTTTTATTGATATAAATGGAAACAATAGAGTTACTAGCTGGAATGAAAAGCCCGAAATAAAGGGATTGATAAACATAGGCTGCTATGTGATGGAACCCGAATTTATTGACTTGATACCATCATCAAACGCCTATGGAATGGATGATGCCGTTCGAAAAGCATTGGATATGAAAAAGTTGGTGAATGGATTTAAAATAGAATCAGGGTTCATTGACATAGGTGATAAAAAATCATATCTTCAAACCTACAAAAAATATGTCGAGAGATTGGGAAAAATCTAAGTTATGAGTATCGTTTTCTTTGAAGATACTAGTTGGAAAAATTTTGTACCTCTTAGTTATACAAGATCTTTGTTTGACCTTAAAATTGGCTCACTGACAACCTTTGAACATTTCAATAATAAATCATCGAAATTCCTTACTCGCCAATACCTAGAAAAGGTAACCAAGGAAAGACACCCAGATAATATAGTAAATAAATTAGAATACAATGGGGATGACATATTCATTAATTCACTATTCATTCCTCTAAAGTCGTTCTTCAAAAAATGGAGTATGAAGAAGAAATTTCTGATATCGTTTGGAGACAAGATACTAATGGGAAGAATCGACAAATCAGATTTTGAATATCTTTACGAATCGGTAGTTCATGACAAGAAAATCAATAGTAACAGAATAAGCACAGAAATGACAGATATCAATGACGTAGATGAATGTGGTACTCTATACAGTTGGCCATGGGACTTTATCTTCCATATCAAGCAGATACTCACTTCTCAACTTAGACTCAAAAACAAAGTCCCTAATGGAATCAAAGTTATTGGTAATAATCCCGTATATGTGGACAAAACTTCAATAATTGGTGAGGGCACTATCCTTGATGCAAGCGATGGAGGAATCTATATTGGTCCTCAGTCCACAATTTATCAATCTTCAATCAATGGTCCAGTTCATGTTGGAGAATACAGTCAAGTAAGGCCGTATTCGATAGTCAGCAATTCATACATTGGTAACAATTGTCGTATAGCAGGAGAAATAGATTCTTCGATAATTCTGGATTATACCAACAAGTCTCACCTTGGATATCTGGGTCACTGTTATGTAGGTGAATGGGTAAATATCGGGGCCAATACAGTCACCTCTGATCTCAAAATGACCTACGGGACAATTTCAATGAAAGTAGGTAACGAAAAAAAAGATACAAAGATAATTAAGTTAGGTTCTTTTTTTGGAGATATGTCTAAAACATCTATAGGCACAAATATTTATTGTGGAATGAGAATTGGTGTCTCTTCACATATTTATGGAAATATTTTTAATGACGTTCCTTCCTATGTGATTTATGGCAAAGGTATCGGATCTGAAAATGCAGAAATGAATATTTCTTCATCAATTGAATTTCAAAAAAGGATGATGTCAAGAAGGAATGTCAATATGTCTTTAGAATATGAAACGATGATGAGAACACTTTTTGAAATTACAAGCAGCGAAAGAAAAAAGTATGACGTACGCTCAAAAAGATTTACTATATGATAGTTACATGTAATCTATAATTTGTTTCTCTTTCCAAAGGCCAATTCTTTGATGTAACCACGGATAGAAATTTGCGTCACCATTCTCAAATTCCTTTTTCACTATTTTTACAATCTTCTTTGATACAGTCCCTGGTTGACCGTAAATCTTTCTTTTATTCTTGAGCTCAAGCCCGAGACCTTCTTTTCTGTTGAATGCCTCATCTATCAAGGTAGTTATCCATGAGGAATTTACTGGAGGAATTAGTATATTGCCACGAGCATCAAAAATGGTTTCTGGTCTGTCCGTATTTAGCCTAACGGTAAGTGATAAAACATTTGGAAAGTACAATAATTCTTCTTGCATAGAGCCCGAATCTGTCATTTCCGCCCAACAATGTCCACTATCTAGAAATTCTATTACGTGAGAATATTCTTTCCATAATGGAGTAATAATAAATTTATCTGGATAATCTTTTGCCAGATTCAGTAGATTTTGTTCTAGATGATAAGATCTCAGAGCTGATTTCATTGCATTTAACATTATAAGAACTAATTTGTAATCCGTATTTTTAATCAAATATGATATACTCTTAATTATGGATGAAAATCTATGTTCTGTAAGATTTTCTCTTCTATGAATATCTAATCTAATCCATTCTCCTGTTTCTAGTTTTGGGTAAATATCAAACATGCTAGTTTTTGGTTTATTTTTTCTCTTGATCTCAATTGCGTCTACGACTGAATTGCCGACTACGTGAATAAACTCTTCTGGATATCCTTCACGGACTAAATTGTCCTTGTTGAGTTGTGTTGGTGCAAAGAAAAATTGCGTTCCTGCAGAACATATCCAAGTGTCTATTTGCTCAGGAAATGGTTCTTCTCTTGCCAAGAACCACCCACCTTCAAATTGTGAATCTACAAATTTTTCAACACTGGATTTTGTTGGATCCTCATTAACCTTAAGGTACTTTATTGATTCAGGGCTCATGGACCGTAGTCCTGCCTCATTTTGGGCTACTTTTTGACCCATTCCAAAGACCCATGCTAGTGGGGCGATCCCTGCAACTAGGGTATCGCCGTGAACTATTGGTAACAGTTGCGAGAAATTTCCAAAGTTCTTTTTCAAATACCTACCAAACGAGCCAAATTTTAGAATTAATTCGCTTGCTTTTTCCATCAAGTCTCCTCTAATTTGAAGATTACAGGCAATATGATCCTGTAATTCAAATTCTTGAATACCAAATCCAAGCAGATCGTCAAAGTGCTGCCCAGTATCTATTACAAACGCCGGTAATTTTTGTTGTAATGCTTCTATCATCACAGGTGCCTGTTTATAAAAATCAGGCTTTGTTCCAATCACAACTGAAAGTACAGGGCTATTCAAATCATTTGAAAGCTTGTAGCTGTCATTTAGAACATTATGAAAAATCTCAATTGGAAGAATTTTCCTTTTAAAATAAATATTTCGTATTGGTAACTTTTCACTCAAAAGCTTTCCTCTCCAATGGGTCGCTTTATTTTTCCTTCTCTCATAAAAACAATAATTCCGATTACGACAATTCCAATTCCAGCTGCCAATAACGCGTATGTAAGCGGATGGATTCCAGGAACGAAGAGTATTTGTGGTATTTTTGAGATCATATCCTGAACTAGAATATTACCAATTATTAGAACAATACCTGATATACAAAGGATAATTCCAATTTTCCTTGATCCATAGTTTTTAATCAGTCCATAGGTAATTCCAGCCAATATTATCCCAGGTCCTGCAGATATCGACACTATCTGAATTAGAACTCCTTCTGGTTGAACTACGACATCGGGGCCTTGGGATTGTGGTCCAATTAGAAAAGAAATAAACGAATACATGAGAAGTACGAACATTACAATTAATCCTAAACTGGCTAAAGATACTGAAGTTTCGAGACTTATCATTATATATCGATTTGAATAAATCTAGTATTATTATTACTTAATTCCTATTACATCTCCGAATTCTTTTCTGGCAGCAGACCCCAAAACTTGTGCAGATTTTTCTGGCGAAACATGATTAACATAAACACCAAATCCTCTCTCTAGACCCGACCAGTTATGGAGTTGCGGGTAAACTTCAATATGCCAATGAATCTGCCGGCTATTTTTCTTTTCTGGCGATAAATGAAATATCAGATTAAAAGAAGGTTTTTGCAATACCTTGTCCATTCCTCCCAGAGTGGATCTCAGGATAAGCGCAAGATCCGTGAACTCTTTCTGTGAAATCTTTGAAAACGATGTTGTATGTCGTTTTGGGTAAATCCAAAATTCATAAGGATAGGTTGAAGCCCAAGGCGAAATAGCGATATAGCTTTCGGTGTCTAGAATTTGTCTTGGACCACCGCTCTCTGTAGAAATTATGTTGCATGCAGGACAATTTC
>JAATVN010000116.1 GCA_014523595.1 Nitrososphaerales archaeon TH5888
ATTTCTTTTTTGAGGATAACGTTTCTGGAATTTTGATTATTGCAATAGTGCCTATAATATCAAATGAAGAAGACAGCTTTTCGAGTTCTCTAATATCAAGTTTTTCTTGCAATACTTCTTTTAACATTTTTGTCATTTTTTATTTAATCCGTCAAGTCCTCTTGTAATAATCTCCGGAATTTTTTTGAGCCTTGTCCAACCTTCCACCCAATTTATTTATTCTTGGACGCCCTGTATTTTCATCACGTCTATACGTTATGGACAAGTTCTCAAGAAACTTGTTCATTCCAATATCTTTCTTTATTGGGGAACTAGCAAATCCTTGTTCTCCTGGATTTCCAGAAAAGATAATCAGTGAATCGGCGACCAAATCTATTAATTGCATATCATGATCAACAATAATTGCAGATTTTCCCTGAGATTTTACAAATCTGTGAAGAAATTTTGCAATATTAATCCTATCCTCCACATCTAAGAATGCAGCAGGTTCATCCAAAGCATAGATATCTGCCGGTCTTATAAGAGAACAACAAACGGCGACTTTTTGCAGCTCTCCCCCACTCAACGTATCTACTCTCTTATCATAAAGTTTTTTGATACCCATTGGCATAACGATCTGCTGTTCCATCGTAGAACCTTCAATCGGTCCTTGATACGCGACATTCAGGAGGGATTCAATGTTACCATCATAGTCGTTTTGCAAATATTGTGGTTTGTATGACAAATTCGCCTGAATATCTATTTCTCCACTATCTGATTTTTCTATACCTGCTATCATTTTCATAAATGTGGTCTTTCCCAATGCATTAGCTCCTACTAGGCCTACTATTTCTCCTTCTCTTATCTCTCCGTGAGAAACATTTAGCTTGAAGGATGTAAATGATTTTGTTAAATCAGAAAACTTTGTCAGAGGTCTGTCAACTATTAATTCCTCATTTTTGTTTGAACCATCGAACTTGAATGATTTTTCTCTAAATCTAATATTTTCTGCCGGAATAAACCCATCCAAAAAGGCATTTATGCCCACTCGAGTACCTTGTATTGGCGCAACGATTCCATACGCGCTTGGTTCTCCATACAAGATATGAATATAGTCTGATAGATAGTCAAGTAGAGTCAGGTCATGTTCTACTACCATTACGCTTTTGCCATCGCTTGCAAGTTGCTTTATGGTTCTTGCAACAGCTAGACGCTGATAAATATCGTTATATGATGAAGGTTCATCAAAGAAATAATAGTCTGCATCCTTATTGACGGCTATCGCAACTGCCAATCTTTGTAATTCTCCACCACTCAATTCAGAGAGTGAGCGATCAAGTGACTTATTGAGTGATAGTTGATCAGTTACCAAATCGATCATGCCTCTTTCATCATACTTTTTCAGAAGCTCTCGCACTGTTCCCTTAAAGGCCTTGGGAATTAATTGAACCATTTGAGGTTTGATTGACGTGCGTAAATTACCGGAGGAAATTTTTTCAAAATGAGGCTTTAACTCTGTTCCTTGAAAATTCTTTATTATATCATCCCATTCTAACTCAGAATCATAGTTACCTAAATTTGGCTTAATATTTCCAGACAATATATTCAATAGCGTGGACTTCCCGATTCCGTTTCTCCCCAAAAGTCCTACTACTGAACCTTTTTTTAGTAAAGGAATGTGGTAAAGTCTGAATGAATTTATACCATACTGATGTATTTTGTGATCACCAATTTCTTTTGCTAGGTTGACAATTACTATTGCATCAAATGGGCACTTCTTAATACAGATTCCACACCCAGTACATAATTCTTCAGAAATTACTGCTTTCCCATCTTCAGGTCTTTGAACAATGCATTCTCCACCTGTTTTGTTTACGGGACAATATACTATACATTCCAATCCACATTTCTTTGGTTGACAGAGTTCTTCGTCCAACACGGCTACTCTGTGAGTAGAATTAGAGTTCATTTGTAACTGTACTACTTATGAGAGAATATATTATAATTGTTGATGCCGTAATCAATTGGATACTACTATTTTATTACTTATTTGCTTATTTTTGTAATGGAATGTTATATTTCTAGAAATACTAAAAAGTATCAGGTTATTGAGAAATTTAAGATGGGTGATCCATACTGTAATGACCCACGGTGCCAGAGGAACCGGAATGGAGAGAGACATAAGGCACATGTAAGATCTGAAAAACTAGCGAACATCTACTTTGGCGAAAATTATTGTAATGACCCAAGGTGTCAGAGGAACCGGAATGGAGACAAACACGAAGCACACAATGAGAGAATCATTCTAAAAGAAACGACCACTGAGAGGTCATTTGATACTACTGAAGTATATCCGTACTGTAATGACCCAAGGTGTCAGACAAACAGGGGAGGAGAGAGACATAGACCGCATACGCCAGACAATCCATATTTTTATTATATTAAATATATGGGCGGTCACAAAGCATATCCCAGTCCTTCGGGTACTAGAATGTACTTTTATGAAGAAAGAATAGAGGTCGACAGTCCCAAACTTGTTATCCCATATAGATCTATGAAAAACATTGAAAACATGACTGAAAGGAGAATTTCGATCTTCAGAGTAGTTGTTCTTGGCCTAATTTTCGTTCCACTTGCTATAGTTGGTGCTTTATGGAAAAAGAATCATATCTATACTATCATTCGTTTCAATGATGATTCTGATGACCAAATGATTATTGTGGATTTTGACCAAAATCTCGATTCGGCTCAATCAGTAATTTATAATAGAATGTTAGAATTCCGAAACAGAAGATAGCAGTGAAAAGTATGATTAGGGATTAGCGGTACGATGATGGAATTAATGTGCGCAGTCATAATAAATCTAAACTTGACTATGATATCGAAATGACATTCTATGTTATTGAACCATTAATTTTGATAGAAAGTTAAGCACATTTACGGATCATTTGGTCATATTATGTAGCATAAGTAAGGCAACATTAAATTATCCCCTATTGCTTAACATGATCAAGCCGGCCATAGTAATAGGGTGCGACCCGGTCCCATTCCGAACCCGGAAGTCAAACCTGTTATCGCTGCTGTGTTACTGATCTACGTGAGTGGTTGGGAAG
>JAATVN010000117.1 GCA_014523595.1 Nitrososphaerales archaeon TH5888
ACCAACTTCCATGTGATCAGATCTAGTTTTTCCTTCACCAACACCATCTTTCATTAATCTGGAAAGAGACATCATTACATTAACGGGTGGATAGATTCCTTTTCTGAATAGATCTCTTCCTAAGACTACCTGTCCTTCCGTAATGTAACCGGTCAAATCAGGTATTGGATGTGTAATATCGTCTGCCGGCATTGATAGGATAGGCATTTGAGTAACACTTCCATTTTTTCCCTTAATTCTGCCTGCCCTCTCGTAATTATTTGCCAAATCAGTATATAAATATCCAGGATATCCTTTTCTACCTGGAACTTCTTCTCTTGCTGCGCTTATCTCTCTAAGAGCTTCGGCATAATTGGTCATATCAGTTAGTATCGCTAGTACATGCATACCAAGATCAAACGCAAGGTATTCAGCTACAGTGAGAGCGACCCTAGGTGTAATGATTCTTTCAATAGCGGGATCATCTGCAAGGTTGACAAACAATACACTTCTTTTCAATGCACCTGATTCTTCCAAGCTTCTCTTGAAATATTGAGCTTCGGAGTATTGGACACCTATCGCGGCGAAGACCACAGCAAAGTCTTCATTCGTCCCCACGACAGTGGCCTGACGTGCAATTTGCGCTGCTAAGATGTTGTGAGACATTCCGGAACCTGAAAAAATAGGCAGCTTTTGACCCCTGACCAATGTCAGCATCCCATCAATTACAGATACTCCAGTTTGGATAAATGATGTTGGATATTCTCTGCTCTGAGGATTCATTGGTTCTCCATTAACATCAAGGAATTTATCAGCAACAGGATCAGGTAAACCATCATTTGGTCTTCCCAGACCGTCAAATACACGTCCGAGCAGTTCTTGAGATACTGGCATGGTCATAGTTTTTCCAAGGAACTTTACTCTTGTACCAGTAATGGCCAACCCTGTTGTTCCTTCAAAAACCTGAACTACAGCTTTGCCGTACCCTATTTCCAGAACTTTACCTAATCGTCTTTCACCATCATTTGTTTCAATTTCTACAAGTTCATCAAACGAAGCTGTTGTTACACCATCTACTATCATAAGTGGCCCTTTTATTTCGGCTATTTTCGTATATTCGATCCCAGTTGTTTTAGACAGAGACCTTTACCTCCTCAATGTTACCTTTGAACGAATCAGATAGCTGTTTATCTATTTCTTCTAATTTTGAAATTTGCTCATCTGTAACTTCGAATTTTGCTTTTAGTAAAGTGGTAATTATTGGCAAGGCTCGAATATCTGCTAATGATTTTCCTTCCTTAAGAGCCTTTTGTGCTTCTTTGTAGAACTTTACCATGAGTCGAACCAATTTCAGTTGTTTAGCTGGACCGCAGTAAGTATCAACCTTATCAAAAGAGTTTTGCTGCAAAATTCCTATTTTTAGCATTCTAGCTACTTCTAAAACGAGTTTCTCTTCATCCGGAAGTGCTTCAGGTCCTAACAGTCTGACGATTTCTTTTAATGTATCTTCACGCTGCAATATGTGATATGATTCAGCTCTCAGGTCATACCAATCAGGGCTTACGTTTTCTTTCCACCATTTGGATATGTCCTCGAGATAACCAGAGTATGACTGCATCCAATTGATTGATGGATAGTGTCTGGAATATGCTAATCTAGTATCAAGTGCCCAGAAAGTCTTGATAAATCTAATTGTGTGGGTTGTTACTGGTTCAGTAAAATCTGCTCCTGACGGAGATACCGCACCAACAAGCGTCACAGACCCAGAACGATCCGGTGAACCAAGTGCTCTTATTCGTCCTGCTCTTTCATAAAATTCTGCCAGTCTTGACGCCAAATACGACGGATAACCCTCTTCTGCAGGCATTTCTTCCAATCGACCTGACATCTCTCTAAGTGCTTCTGCCCATCTACTTGTAGAGTCAGCAACGAGAACTACATCATAGCCCATATCTCGGTAATACTCCGCCATAGTAACACCCGTATAGATTGATGCTTCTCTAGCGGCAACAGGCATGTTACTCGTATTTGCAACGAGGACTGTTCTTTCCATTAATGGCCTTTGAGATCTGGGGTCAATTAAATGTGGAAATTCTACAAGAACTTCTGTCATTTCATTACCGCGCTCTCCACAGCCAATGTAGACTACAACCTGAGAGTCTGCCCATTTAGCTATCTGATGTAATGTCACAGTTTTTCCTGTACCGAATCCACCTGGTATAGCACCAGTTCCACCTTTTGCAATAGGGAAATATGTGTCAATAATTCTCTGTCCAGTAACTAGTGGTACTGAAGGATCGTATCTTTCAGCATATGGACGTGACTTTCTAACAGGCCATTTGTGATACATCTTTAATTCAATCTTGTCTCCGTTTTTGCTACTAGCATGCCCAATGATATGCTCTAAATCATAATCTCCCTCCTTGGCAATTTCAGTAATAGTTGCCTCAGGATAATTTGGTGGAACCAAAATATTATGAGTTAAAAGAGGAGTTTCTTGGACTGCTCCTAGTATAGATCCTCCAAAAATAGTGTCATTTTTTTTCACTGATGGAGTAAATTTGTATTTCTTTTTCATATCAACAGGGCTAGTTGTGATACCTCTACCAATGAATGCTCCCGACTTTTTGGCAATATCATCCAACGGTCTTTGTATGCCATCGTAAATCTTACCGATAATTCCGGGACCAAGAAGAACTGAAAGTGGTTGACCGGTACCGATTACCTCTTCTCCTGGCTTTAGACCAGATGTTGATTCATAAACTTGAATAAATGCTACATCTCCAGTTAATCTGATAACTTCTCCAATTAGTTTGGACTCACCGACTTCTACTGTCTCATACATTTTTGCAGATGACATCCCATCGGCCTTAACAGCAGGACCGCTAACCCATACAATACTTCCTTTTGCTACCATCTACTTGTTTTCGCCTCTAAGCAGTTGGACTATATCTTTCCTTATTAAAGGTTTGAGACTTTCAATATTAGAATCAAGTGTATTATCTAGAGTCATTGTTCCATCCACAGAAGCTGCTTTTATCCCACCAATAACATCGATTGCTTCGTCTGATACGGTTATTTTCATTTTCTTATCGGATGATTCTTGTGACGATATCTTTTTTACCAATTTCAAGTCAGAGCTGTTGCAGTGTAGTACGATTTCAGAACCTAACTTTGCAGCGCTATCTTGTATCATTCTGGTTAATAATTTTTCATAATCTTTCTCATTGTTACTTTTTGCAAGTTTTTCCTTCGCTTTATTAAAAATTTCGTCAATAGCTGATTCAATAATAACTAGTTCTTTATTCCTAGCATTTAATGTGCTAGATCCTATTATTTGC
>JAATVN010000118.1 GCA_014523595.1 Nitrososphaerales archaeon TH5888
CTTTCCAAATGCCTATCTATTATTCAAATTTATAAATCAATAAGGTTTATCTAAAATTTAGGATCAAAAATTTGAATCATATACGCTAGCAATAAGGATTATTTCTATCAGTTATAAGCTTGGAATAAAAATATCAAGAAGATTATTGCTATAATGTGGTAATATCTTAATTTATGCTATAGCTCAGCGTATTTCAGTTTTTACTAATATTTTTATATTTTGACTAAAATGATGTAATTCATCAGATATTTAACGATGATATCATCAAATTATGTAGTTTTTCTACTCACAAATTTTCAAGAAATATTTAAATAAAGTAGTATTGTTTCATATCAAAATGGCTACAGGTTTTATTTTGTCAATAGCAATCACCTTGGCTTTGGGAATGTTACTAGTACCAGCAATTGGTACTGTTGTGTTTGCTGAAAACATGACCGGAAAGGATAGTAACATGACTGGAATGGCTAGTAACATGACCGGTAACATGACCGGTAACATGACATCAGGCATGACCGGTAACATGACCGGATAAATCTAGTACCTACTAGTACCACATAAACCAACAAATGTTGATAGATAATAGTGACTTCAGAATCCTCCCTCTTTCTTTTTACAGTTTAAATAATTGAAATACAAGTAGATCTTTTTTTTATTAGCAGAGTCTTATTACCATAAACTATTTGCTCTGCAACAGTGGAATTATCAATCACCTAGAATTACTTTAATGATTGGTTGCTTGACTTCTCATGAATTTGATACCGATATGGCAATTTACAATTGTTTCTAATCTTAATATAACAAGTACAAACTGCAAATAACAAAACAAGCGTAGAAATTTCTCTTATTAGTATCTGATTACCTGATAGAAAATTAGTTATTACAAAACCCAGTCCACCAAAAGTTGAGGCAATTGTGAATGCAAATGTGGAACAGCTAGCACATGTACTCGAAATAATACTGATTGTAGTACCGGATAGTGCAGATTTGCTTATTCTTAACTTTAAATTCCTTATGATATGAAGATTAAAGTTTACTAAAATTCCCACTAGAGTCGAATTTATGCAAGACAAAAAAAATATTCCAAGCATGTCACTTGGAACATAGAATGCCAAAAAAGGTGAAAAAAACAAAATACTGTCAAATGTGTTTGTTACAACCCAAAAAACTATACCCGTTATTGATCCAATAATTAGATACAGTGGATTTAAAAAAGCTGTTCTTGCGACCAAGCTTATCGAAATAAGCATATTCAATTTTGGTTAGATTTCTTTTTTGGGTTCGGCAAATAAAAAGTATTAGAATTCATCTAAAGCCAAATTTCATATTTCAAGAATAATCTTCTTATCTTCTCTTGGAGGTTACCTTCAAGATTGTTTAAATGGCAGTCAAATTTTAATTAGGGGGACCTAACAATGAAAGAAATCAATTTCAGTCTAAGATGGACAATACTAATTGCTGCTATTTTGTTGCCAGCATCATTTTCTGAACTAAAGCATGGCTTTGGACAAGAAAATGAAACCGCTCAAAGTGAGGATGAACCAAACAAATTTGTCGACTACTTACAAAATGCCAGGGATCTGCTGAATCAAACATCGGTTGAATTTAAGAATAGCAACTACACAGGTGCAGAAGGATTAGCAAATACTGCTTATCTAGACAATTTCGAACATGTAGAACATGAACTTGAAGAAAAAGGCTCTCCTAGTTTCATGGAGGACCTTGAACATATGATACGAGAAGAATTGCGTGATTTAATACAGGGTAAGGTCGATCAAACTGAGCTAGATATGCATATTAATGCTACTGGTGCCAAATTAGTAGAGGCCATAGACCTGTTAAAGGGCACTGAATAGAATAGAGATACAATTTTGAGTTTAAAATCAAAATTCTACTCAATTTTTTTCTTTTATATGGCAAATCATTCTAGATATGACAGCTTTATAGGTATGAATTTTTGTGAAATTGATACTCTGAATAGAACTTGAATATTACAGTTATGAACGCGATAAAAACTAGGAATTGATACAAAACAATAAATCCTGAAATTCTCATTTCAAAACTTATAGATATTCTTTTAAGGGTCTTAGAGAAATATCATCCTATGACTATGGATATCGTTCGGAGGTGGATGAAGTGATCGATTATGTTGGGGCAATCATTATTAGATTATTATCATTTTCATCGAAATGGATCGAGCAATATATTATAAATAATGTTTTAGAATTTGTAAAAAGTTTTGAACACTTACTCATGGTTCTTACTGTGGTAGCATTCTTCCTAATTATAATATACATGACAATGAAGCAACTTAAGAAACTACCAAAATTTTATGTTATAGAAATCGAAGACATTTATGGTAATAAAACAGCGGTAGATGGGTTAAGAACTAATTTCACAACATTTGCTGCTGCAAAGAGTTACGCTCATTTCTATTCTAACTTATATGGCGAGCAGTACAAGTTCAGAATTGTTGGTCGCAATCGAATACTGAATTATCCTCATGACTAGACTATTTTTCCCCAGTTTGATTAAGATAAGTCTTATTTAGGTCTGGTCAAATCACGATTTGCGATTTTACTGTTTTATCTCATTAAGCCAGCTTTTTAGACAATCTATACAAATATGGTATTCACACGGATCCGTCCCAGAAGGAGAGTAGAACGATTTATACTTTTCACACCCTTTTCTACAAAAATCGCATTCCATAAAAAATAAATGGCATCATTACATTTATGTCTGATCCAATC
>JAATVN010000119.1 GCA_014523595.1 Nitrososphaerales archaeon TH5888
TTGAATTACCTCCTTTACTACTGACAGATGTGATTTAGTAGGTGTACATACTAGACAGGCATCCAATCCTCGTTCGTTAGAAAAAAGATCCTTTATAGAAGAATAAAATTTTGTATCGTATTTTTCTGCTATTTCTTTTGCTCGGTCTGCGGACAGATCACAAACAGCTCCAAGGACTCCCATGTTGTAGAGAACCCTAACATGATTCTTTCCCCAACCGCCTACTCCAATTACGCCAATTTTTGAACCACTGTTCTTCTTTCTTACCAAGTTGGCGTTAGCCATCCCATAAATTTTTCAGATTTCCCAATCACAATTCTTTCATAATTTTCTCTTATACTTTTTGTCATGGTCCCCTCTCTTCCATTTCCAATTATATTTCCATCGATCTTTGTAATTGCAATTATTTCAGCGGCAGTTCCCGTTAGAAATATCTCATCAGCAAGATACAATTCTGTCCTCGAGATGGGACGTTCAACAACATCGTACCCCAATTCCCCTGCAATTGTTATGGCAGTATTTCTTGTAATTCCTTCTAATATTGAATCTGATAACTGGGGTGTGTGAAGTTTTCCATTTCTAACTACAAAAATATTTTCTCCAGATGCTTCGCTGACACATCCATTCCTATCAAGAAGTATGGATTCGTCATATCCATTTCGTCTGCATTCTTGAGTAGCTAATACAGAATTAAGATAATTGCCAGAAGCCTTTGCCATCGGAGGTATGGACTCATCGTCAATTCTTCTCCAAGAAGAAATGCATGCAGAGATCCCATCGCCCTTAAAATATTTTGCAAATGGGAAAATTATGATTGTTGTATGTGTCGGAGAATTCTTGGTTACATTTAGATCTATTCCATGCATACCAACAAATGTAAGTGGCCTTAAGTAACACGATTCTCTTATACCGTTTTTTCGAATTAAGTCTACAGCAGCTTTGCATAGTTCGTCAGCAGAAAATTTTGTTGTAAAGGAATAGACATTAGCTGATTTACGGAGTCTATCCATATGTTCCTTGAGTCTGAATATGTATAAATTGTCATCAGATGGATATGCACGGATTCCTTCAAAGACCGCCGTTCCATAGTGAAGGGCATGTACAAAGATTGGAACCTTGGCCTCTTCCCATTTGAGATATTGTCCATCGAACCAAACAAAGTCTACACCCTTATCCTTCATAATGGCAAGTCAATAATTGGATAATAAAAGTATTCAAATCTTGTGTATTGAGGACTTTTAGTTGAGAAGACCTTCTTCGGGAATCTTCATTCCAAAAATTTTGATAGTTTTGTCTGCAGATTTAGCATATTTTTCGACAATTTTCCAGTTCTCCATAATTATATTTACAACGTTCTTTGGTACCATTTTTTGCCATGATTCTTTGGAGGATTCACTAACTTGATCTCCGTTCTGATTCTTGTGGTGGTTATGATTTGAGTGATTCAAACCATTTTTCAGATTTCGGGTAAACTCATCCTTTCTTAGGTATTCTAGCGCTTCTCTGTACAGTAATTCTTTTACATTTGATGAAGATATTTCGAGCCTTTTTGCCTTTATAGGATGAAGATTATAGAACCGCAAAGCTATCCTCTCAGCCTTGTCGCCAGTATACGAAATAAATCGGTCTTCCACCACATCACGCAAGATTCCTTTTCGCAACGACCATGAATATGGTGAAAGAATTGGTGGAAGATATTTGATGAATGGAGATATGAACCTATAATTAGGCAAAATTTCTATATTGTCATGGCCATTAAACAAGCTTAGTAGCATCTTCTTCCTCAATTCATAAGGAAAGGGGAAAGTTCTTGTATTTACTTCTCTACCTTCTTTTAGAAAAACTACTGGAAAAACATACACATGGTAATCTTTAGATAGTTGAGAAATTATTTTTTCATGGGAATTTGTAACTGGATTTAGATGAGCAAGATAAACCGCTGCAATTTTTTCCAATTATCAAACTTGATAGATATAATAACAAAAAGTAAGGAGAAAGCCCCTATGCTTTCTTTACTTCAATTTCTATTGTAGAGACATTCCTTGTTCTGCCATCTTCTGCTTGGAGTGTTTCTGACCCAATTCTAACATCACCTATTGTGTACCCTGCATTTTCCATTCTCTTTAGAATTATTTGTGAAACATCGACTGCTCTTCCAATACTTAAGCCTCTTGCTTTTATGGTAACTGATGGTTGATTTGCTAGTTGAATAAGTGTGGATGTCACATATGCCATCAGTGGTTTCTTGCCAATGTATATAGAATCGCGGGGTCCATCTCTTTGTGGTTGTGTATTCTGTTGTACTTCAGACATAAAAAACCGTTAGTCTAAAGGATAATTTAAATCTAAAACACATTATCTGATTAAAAAAAAATATCTACCTCATATTGTGACCCACTCTTCAATTTTAGAAAAACTTGTAACTTTAAAACAAGAAATTAGGATTGAAATACCTCAATCTCACGATTATATATCTGGTTTACATTTGTACTATTACTCGATGAAGAAAAACATCAAAAATGGAACTAACTCAAAAGACAAAGTGAGTGAATCGACTACGGATGAGGATACTAGTATTCAAAATGAAGGGTCAGATTCTGAAATTCCAACTAACGACAACAATACTAAATCGATAAATTCAGAAAAAATGATTAGAAAATCAAATTCAAACGTCAAGATCGAAGATTATGACTTGATAGTAAATAGTCTAAAGGATGCTACTAATTCATTCAAAAATGTGATTCTTTCCATTGGCAAGAAAGCTCAAGAAATCAGAGACAAGGCTGAAAAAACATTTACCGTGGGAGCAAAGAGAGATGCAAGAGATATCCAAGCTCTTGGTGGTTATGTAGAAAATGTGATCAAGGGTTTTGAAGATACCATGACGGAAATTAAAAAGAGAAATTACCGTGATGAAGAAAAGCTCTTGAAGGGTTACAAGAAATTACTTGAAGAGCAAATTCATCTAATTAATGCGAGAATGCAACTTGTAAAGAGACTTAAATCAAGATAACCTAACGGTAATAATCGAACATTTTAAGAAATTTACACCCAAATTGAGACCAAGATGCTCATCCACAAATTTACCGTTATCTAGAAACAATCTTTACCGATACGGTACATTCATTTCATATTATTGATTTTGTTGATAATATCACAACCATTCTTAAGAATATTTAAGAGTCTGTACATGATCAATACTAGAAAATAGATGGTATCAATATTTGATGATATTAATCAGAGCAGAATATCAATTCCATTATCAGTTCTTTCAGTTTTCTCAGTCTTTCTGATTATTGACTATCTTGATCATAACCTGGCATCTGGCTCATTTCACCAAAATCCCATAATTCCTATGTCCTCTGAATCAGAATTTCTTACATATGATGATCTTATTACTGGATTTAGTATAAAATACCCTCATGATTGGGATAGGGCCCAACACATTGACAAATCGGTTACATTTCATGCTCCGAAAGAGAGTAATTCTGATACAAATCCGGCAGATCTTGGTATTATGGTAATACAAGTAGGATCAAATACGACACTGGCTTCGATAACACAGAACCAACTTAGTACCCTCAAAAAACTATATCCAGACTTTCAAGCGCAGGAATCTGTTGAAACCATTTTTCTAGGACACCCAGCGCATATGATTATCTTTACGGCAACCGATAACACTCAAAATGTGCGAAAGGCAATGCAGATCTGGTTTAAGGAAGACACTAAGGCATTTTTGTTGACTTACAAATCAGATAATGAGAGATTTTCAAAATATCTACCGACCATTGATAGAATGTTAAATACATTTTATACATACAAATTAGCCAAATGAGTCATGAGTGAGCGAAATTGTCCTGCAAATTTGACCATACATGGCCAAGAACCACTTAAGATGAATTTAGCGATTACCTATCTCATTCTTCAGGAAGTTTCGAAATAGTCAATAGATCTTCGATATTATCTTCGCTAACACCTTTCTTAGCCAATTCTCTTCTCAGTTTCTTCTTATCCTTAATCTTCTGAGGCACATTTCTAGTATACTGCGTTATATAATCAATAAATTGGGGATCATCGATTGTAGCATTATTAAATTCTGTACTGGAATTTACGGTTAACGATTCATAGTTAGGATTTATTATAATTGAGTTTGTTAGTTCAGTATGCTTAAGATCAGCGCCACCAAGATCAACCCCTACCAGTCGAGCACCACCTAGATTAGCCCCTACCAGTCGAGCACCACCTAGATTAGCTCCAACCAATTTGGCACCCACTAAATGAGCATCTCTTAGATTAGCTCCCCATAGACGAGTGCTCACTAGATTAGCACCCCAAAGACGGGCTCCTACTAAATCAGCACCACCAAGATTAGTGCCCACCAGTCGAGCACCACTTAGATTAGCACCCATCAAATCCGCACCACTTAGATTAGCACCCATCAAATCCGCACCATCAAGGTCGCTACCACTTAGATTAGCACCCATCAAATCCGCATCCCTCAAATCCGCATCCCTCAAATCCGCATCCCTCAAATCCGCATCCCTCAAATCCGCATCCCTCAAATCCGCATCCCTCAA
>JAATVN010000120.1 GCA_014523595.1 Nitrososphaerales archaeon TH5888
AAAACCTGCAGCAGTGACAGCTTGTCTGTAACGATAATCATGAACATCTCCAGCGGCAAAAACTCCTTCTACGCTAGTTCTTGTATTTTCTTTGAGAACAACATAACCCTTATCATCCAACTCTAATTGGTCTTTGAAAATCGAAGTATTTGGTTCATGACCAATTGCTACAAAAAGCCCTCCTACTACTAAATTTTGGCTCTTGCCTGTTGTTAAATCCTTTATATCAATACTTTCTATCTTCTTATTGCCACTGATTTTTGTCACGACGTGGTTCCATATGAATTGGATTTTTGAGTTTTCAAATGCCTTTTCTTGTAGTATTTTACTGGCCCGCAGAAACTCTCTTCTATGAATGATCTTAACTGATTTACCAAACTTAGTAAGGAAAGTTGCCTCCTCAATTGCAGTATCACCTCCTCCTATTACTGCAATCTCCTGGCCTTTGAAGAATGGTCCATCACAAGTAGCACAATATGAAACACCTCTTCCACCAAACTCTTGTTCCCCATCAATACCCAATTTTCTCGGGGATGCTCCTGTACAGAGTAATATTGCTCTGCCTTCATAACTTTCAGAATGCGTTGATGTGAGGAATGGGGGATTTTTGAAATCTACCTTTAATACTTCATCATCAACTATTGTAGTTCCAAATCGTTCGGCTTGTTGTCTCATGTTCATCATAAGTTCTGGTCCAAAAATTCCATTGGGAAAACCTGGATAGTTTTCAACTTCACTTGTAGTCATGAGCTGGCCACCTGGAAGTGAACCAGTAATTATGAGGGTTTTGAGCTTTGCACGTGAGGTGTAAATTCCTGCAGTAAATCCTGCTGGTCCTGAACCAATAATTATCACATCATAAAGGTTCTTTACTTCTGTTGTGCCACGGGAATCATAATTTGCATTTTTTGACATGTATGATTATGTGGATGAACATTTAACCATTTAATAATTTGTTCGGAATTAGGCAGGGCAAAAATAATCATTTACGTTTTGAAAATAAAGACAAGATTGCTAAAAATAATAATTTGAATATCCTAATACTAAGATAAATTATTTGCCAGCTTCAGTCAATATTCGGAGATGTTCTTTACACAGAACTGGATTTATTACTTGTGTATAGATTAATTCTTCTTGCCAATGTGAATTAAATAATCTGCAGGGATATTGTGAGCAGAAAGGGTTACCATTGGTAAGAAAAAAAAAGATTGCTTGAATAGCATAACCTGTCGCCACATGTATTAGCCGAGGGTCGTCATATCTAACTAAATTATCAGCAAATTCCTTCTCTATTTCTTTACTACTAATAGAGAGTAAATCTTTCAGCATTTGCTTGAAATAATATCCTTTTGGTTTCGCGGGACCTTCAATAATACTGGAAATGGATATAATGCTTGGAGATCCACAAATTATTGGTCTGGCATGATATCTCTTGTCATTTTCGTCATAGGTACACACCAAGTTATCTTCAAAAATAAGATGCAAATGGTCTAATTGCATTTCATTCTTATCCATGATTCTAGAGTAGATTCTTTGAAGATAGAAACCATCAATAATCATCATTTTTTGACAAGTATCATCGGATGAATTTTGCAATTCCCCAAGACTAGTATTAGCATTAACTTCATGCGATAATTGAATCATCATGTTGTCTTCAATATCCTCTTCGATCATATTCTTCCTGAAATAATTGGTGAACGATCTAACATCCACGTCAATAAATGGAACGAATTCATGCAAATATGTTGAAACTTTTTTTGCAAGAAAAGAAGTCGACAACAAAGACGAGTAGAGATGTACATATGATAATTTCATATGTATATCATTAGTTCTACTTCTGTCCTTACTAAATTTTTATGTCCGGATTTGGAATTTTCTTCAATTTACTGATAGCAACTTGTGCTGCTTTCCTACCTGATAACAACATCGATCCAAATGTAGGACCCATTCTAGGCAACCCATGTGTCTCTGTTGCTGACATTCCAGCCGCAATTAATCCAGGATAAACTTCGCCCGTGTATTCTACCACCGCATCTTCTCCCGTAACCGACATTGGTTCCATTCCCTTCCACTTCACATATCCTCTATCCATCATTCTTTTTACCGCCACAGAGTCATGACCTGATGCATCGATTACTATTTTTGATTCAAGAGCGAC
Source organism: Nitrososphaerales archaeon TH5888 (assembly GCA_014523595.1). Classification (GTDB taxonomy): domain Archaea; phylum Thermoproteota; class Nitrososphaeria; order Nitrososphaerales; family Nitrososphaeraceae; genus TA-21. The sequence goes on from JAATVN010000120.1 coordinate 2,159, forward strand.
GGGATCGACGCATGTTATGTTTCGCGGTAATGCAGAAACAGGCATCCAATTTATAACAACTCCACTTACTTTTTCATTTTTCAGAACTAGATCATCAAATTTGGTTAGCTGGAGGAATCTTACTCCCGAATCACACGCAGATGCAATTAGCTTTGAGCATGCATGTGGTCCCCACGTGGCATACAATGAATCTGAAATTTTTCTATACGGTACTCCAAGTTCATCCCAAATCTTATTTGCTGGATATCTAACTGTTACAGGATTCATCATATATCCTCCTACCCAATATCCTCCACCAATGTAGTTATTCTGCTCAATTATGAGGGTTTTAACATCGTTTTTACATAATTCTCTTCCAGCCATCAATCCTGCTGGTCCAGCACCAATGATAATTACATCACAATCGCTATATTCCATCAAAGTTTCATTGAACATTTGTGCAATGGTTCGCGTTATCTCTTTTTCACTTGCGTCCGTGAAAATTTTTTCCATAATTGAATTATCGCTCTCTTGTATTAATATTATATGTATTGTTAGTTTCGAATCTTGCCCATAATTCAAATTTTAATTAAAAGCGTATTGTGAATACATCAAATGTCAGACCCTACTGCCCGACGACTTCTTTGGTATCTATTCGCGGGTTCAAAGGGCGGAGAAAATAGAGTCAAGATAATAAACTTACTACAAGATACTCCGCTCAACATAAATCGTATGGCAGAAACTTTAAATCTTGATTATAAGGCTGTTCAGCATCACGTTAATGTGTTGGAAAAAAATAATTTAATTTCCCATATTGGCGAAAAATATGGTATAATGTATTTTGTTTCAAATTATCTCGAATCTAATATGGATACGTTCAGGGAAATTCTAACGAAAATAAACAAGTCAAAAACAAATTAGACTTTGAAAACACTTTCATACATCAATTTCGAAATGTAAACATGTAAAATCTTTTTGATCCTATATTGTTCTAGATAAGGGACCACTTCTTACTTTTTCAATAATACTTTCTAGCAAACTAGTCAATTCTGACTTGTGTGAATCGAGATATTCTTGACCCTTATCTTTCAGTCTAGCCTGATATAGTCTCAAATCACGATGTTGATCAAAAAATTGTTCAATCATTGCATTTCCATGTTTGGTTGGGTTTGTCAATTGCTCAAATGAGTCAGTTGTCTGATTTAGGTCCCCATTTTTGACGGACTCTAGTGATTTATCTAATATTTCTATAATGTCCTTTATCTCCTGAATAGGTGCAGAATATTCCTTGGACTTTAGAAATCCAGATCTTTTTACTTCTCCAATCTTGTCTGAGATGTCTCTTGAAAGTTCGTAAGAC